>DASYZB010000125.1 GCA_035946615.1 Verrucomicrobiia bacterium | reverse complement strand
AAGAATGCGTTTCATAAAGGTTGCTCATCCCTCAGTGCGTTGTTTCGCTGCAAAAAGTATCAGCCAACAACCAAAATTCGGATCCGGAAGGGGCGCGCTCTCCATTTCAACCACATCGCACGGCTTATGCGTGTGGAGTGCGGCGGCAAGCGGAGCGCGACGCCGCTTTGGGATGACTCCCCCAGGCCCGTAGCATCTAAAAGCGCCGTCGTCGCTGCGCTTTGCCAGCGCACTCCAAGGCTGCTTTGAGATGCTTCCGCGCTATGGGCTGGCGAATAGATCAGGACCTTGTGGAACTCGGCCCTCCGGAGCGGCGTGAATTGCGTTAGGGTTCGGCGCTTATGGCTACCAGGAAAGGCTGGCCTGGGGTAGGTTTGTCCGAGGTAAAATCGAGCAGCCTGATTGGCACGTCGGGAAAGGGGTTGTCCCAGGTCGTTTGGAACAACCGGATAGTGTGGCCGCTGCGCCGCGCCGCCGGGTTGTTGCCAGTCCAGGCGATGACGGCTTTCATATCGTGTTCATCGGGTTGAGACCACCACTCAGCCATGTCAGTGCCGGCGATGATCGGCAGTTCAACCTGGCGCCCATCGGCGTAGTGGAAGAGGTAACTGCCCAGTTCATCGCCGGGATGGGCCCCTGCAGCGAAGATAGCGGCGTGCAGAAAATGCAGCCGGCGGCAGCGTTGGTGGAGACGAATGTTGCGGACATGGTTCGGGTAAGCGAGGCCATTGGCGGCGGTCATGCCAATCTGGATGAGCCCGCGAATATCGAACTCAATACCCCCCAGGGTGCGCACGCCTGGACCCAGCTCCGACAAATCATTGTGCGCCTCCTTTGGGCTGTGCCAACTCTCGGTCAATGGCGCGTTGTAAAAATCGGTCAGGTCGATCAGATTCGCCGGCGTGTTGGCATCGCGCGGCTGGATGCTTTGTGCGAGCTCTTGTTTGCTGAAAGGCCCTGCGTCCAGTTGCAGCACGGTTGGCCCGGCCAGTGGCGCGTCGCTCCCAGGGGGAAAGGGAGGAAGTTTCCAGTCGAGGTTTAACTTCTTGAGTTGTTCACGCAGCAGCGGCAGGTCCCACAAATCGACCTCACCGTTCCATTCAATCGCGGCCAGCCTGGCGCCGTCAGGGCTAAAGATGACCGCGCCAAGATGGGCGAGGGTGGGCGCTCTCAGAGTAGCGACCCTCTCAAGAGTGGGGACCTTGACGATCTGAATTTCGTTGGCGGCGTGAACAGCCGCCACGAGCCGCCCATCCGGGCTGAACGCCAGCGGATTGAGTTCGGACACGCGGTCGCCGGGAAGGGCCTGGTGCGTTGGCTCCCAAGAGCCCGTCTTCCAAAGCCTCAACTCCATCATGTTCGCCGTAGCCAGCCAATTGTCATCGGGACTAAACGCAACGAAGGCCGTGCCCTTGATGGGCAGTTCGCGCAGCAGTTGACCAGTCGAGGCGTCGTACACCTTGACCCCCCCGCGCTTCCAGGCGCCGATAGCGGCCCAATGACCGCTGGGCGCGATGGCGACGAATTCATCTCCCGGTTGGCCTGCCAGCTTCAGTTTGTTTGTTGGATTGGCCATATCCATCAGTAATGGCTCAAGGCCATTTGCGCTCGATGCGATGACCTTTCCACCGCCACGATCCAGCGCCGAATAGCGAAATGCTTTCTCACCCAACATGATTTGAGGCGCTCTGACCCGCAGGACCGAGCCGCTCACGGTGGACTGGAAATCCAGCGGCCACCGGTACAGCCCGGCTTCGGTGCTGGCGACCAGGCTCAAGCCTCCGTTGGTCTGAAAATGCGCCGAGTGGCATGGGGTGGTTTGTACAAAGCCGATTTCCTTGCCAGCCATAGCATCCCAGACAACAACGCCGTTGATAGTACTGACCGCGAGGAGGCGCTCATCCGGGGAGAAGTCTGCACCCCATGATCTGCGTGCTTCTCCACTGCCAAGGAGACGTTGATAACTGGTGGTGTGGGCCACTTCGAGGAGCTTGCTGGTTTCACCTTCAACCGTGTATCCCAGCGTGCTATCATCCGGGCTGAAATGGAGGTCGGTATCCTGGGTTCGATATACCAGCGCTTGCCGGTCCCTCGTTAAATCCCAGAGACGCAGCGTGCTGTCCCAACCCTCGCTGGCCAGCAAATCTCCCTGATGCGAAAAGGCCAGCACCGTGACTCGGCTTTCGTGGCCGTCAAGGCGCGCCTGCAGGCGGCCGGACTGCGCGTCCCAAAGCTCAATCCGGCCATCTTCGGCTCCCGTCGCCAGCAGGGTCCCATCGTGATTCCAAGCAAAAACAGTGAGCGCTCCCGAAGACAGAAGGGACGTGACGACCGCTCCGGAAGCTGCATCGCAAATCCTCACCACAGAACTGCCTTCTCGCAGGCCGGCCAGCCTGGCGCCATCAGGGCTGAATCGGAGCCTGTCCAGGCTGCCATCGATGCGAAATCGCTTAAGGTCTTTGCCCGAGTCAATCTCCTTGACCGAAACCGTGCCATCTGGATTCACCACCGCGATAGCCTGGCCGTCTGGCGTGAAGCCCGGATAGCCGGCGCTGGGCACATCGAGCACCAAAGCGCCGGCGCGGGATAAGTCCCAAACCCGGCAGCGCCACCCGCGGTCGCGCGTCAGGCACGATGCGGCAAAATAGCGGCTTCGGGGATCAAACTGGTGAGCCAGAAGCTGGCTGGACATATCCTCGACGTCCTTCACGGGCAGGAAGGCCAGCGCCTGGTCATCCTGAACGCGACGAACGCTGATGCCCAAAAGAGTCCGGTAGGCATACAACCCGAATAGCTCATCAAAGCAAACGTTTTCAGCGACCCAATGAGCCGGGAAACGCCATTTTTTTTGGTCGCGCAGATCGGGCAGCGCAAACGCGGCTGCTGCCGCGTCGCTCAAATCGGTTGAATTGCGAATCGCCGCTGCCTTGCTGAGAGCGTCCAGGCTTTCGAAGCGTTGTCCGGCAGCGCCGGTCAATTGCTTCGCCCGCGCTTCGCCCAACAGAGCGTCATAGAGGTGCTGTTCGGCCGCCGCGCGTTGTTTGGCTTCGCCCGCGCGGGCCGTGTCGGCCTCAGCCCGCAGCCGGCCTTGTGCGCGCTCGGCTCGCCTGGCGCGGGTCGCCTCCCAGGTGCTACCCACGGTACCGGCCACTAACGCCGAGGCGGCAGCGGCAATGCCCACAAAGACCAACTTGTTGCGCCGAACTAGTTTCCGGAATCGATACAGATTGCTGGGGGGCCGCGCCACGACCGGCTCGCTGTTCAAATGCCGCTGGAGGTCCATCGCCAGGCCATTAGCTGTTTCATAACGGCGCGTGCGGTCCTTCTCGAGGCACTTCATCACGATCCAATCCAGGTCCCCGCGAAGGACCTTGATCAATTCCTTCCTCTGGAGCAGCCAGCGGAAAGCCACTGCGTCCATCTCGGGGTTTTGCTCTTGGGGTTTTGCTTGCGGCTTTAAAGCCCGCGTCTCCCGCTGTATGGGTTGGGCTTTTGCCAATTCCATGGCCAGACGTGTCGAAGGGCGGAGCGGTTCCTTCTCTCGAATCGTTCGGCGCATCTCATCGAGACCCGCCTCGAGTAGTTCCTTTGGGTCAAAGGGGGTCTTACCGGTCAATAATTCGTAGAGCAGGACCCCAAGAGAGTAGATATCGGTGCGTGTGTCCACATCCAGTCCCTTAAGCTCCGCCTGCTCCGGGCTCATGTAGGCCGGTGTTCCGATGAACTGGTCGAAAGAGGTAAAGAGCGTTTGGTCGGTCAATCGGCCTTCAGTAGCCTTGGCAATGCCAAAATCAATGACCTTGGGCACCGGCACGCCGTCGTGAAGGGTGACCAGGATGTTCGAGGGCTTGATGTCACGGTGGATAATGCCCTTTTGGTGGGCGTGTTGAATCGCCCGGCAGGCCTGCGTGAACAAGTCAATCCGTTGCGGGGTAGTAAGAGCGTTTTCGTCGCAATAATCGGTTATTTTGACCCCGCGCACCAACTCCATAACAAAGTAAGGCCGGCCAGTCTGGGTCGTGCCGGCGTCGAGTACCCTGGCAATATTGGGATGGTCCATGAGCGCCAGGGCCTGGCGTTCGGCTTCGAATCGAGCGATCACCTGCCGCGTGTCCATGCCCAGCTTGATGACCTTGATAGCCACCCTGCGCCGCACCGGCTCCGCCTGTTCGGCCATATAGACCACCCCACAGCCGCCCTCGCCGATCTGCTGCAAGAGTTTGTAGCGGCCAATGCGGTCGCCTGGCTTTTCGCCGCCCAGCGTCCCACCCGGTTCCTTGCGGGGCTGTTCGAGCAGAATCCCTTCGCTGGCCTCATGAGCTTGAAGCAGGGCCCCGACTCGCGCCAGCAGGGCCGCGTCCTGGCCACAAGCGCCGGCCAGAAAGGCGGCGCGCTCCTCGGGGCGAAACTCGATAGCCCGACTAAACAGGGCTTCCAGCCGCTCGATGTTCGTGCTCATTGCTCGGTTGCGCTCTTGTGCAATAGTGGCGTTTTCGCGAAGCAAAACGTCTCAGCCCGAGCGCAAAAAAAGTCTCTGGCCGCCGGCTTAGCCGGCAGCCTGCAACTCCGCGAGTAGCCACGCCCGTGCGAAGGCCCAATACCGGTTGGCCGTTGCCGGGGCGATCCCCAGGGCCCCAGCGGCCTCCGGAATGCTCAGGCCGGTGAAAAAGCGCAGTTTGACCAGGCGTGCCTGCAGCGGGGCTTCGGCCTCGAACTTCTCGAGGGCCTCATTGACCCGCAGCAGGAGTTCGTCATCCGTGGTGATAGCGACGTCCAATCGGCTTAAGTCAACACGGACCAGCCCATGGCCGTGGCGCTCCCGGTGCCGCTTTCGAGCCCGGTCAATCAGGATACGACGCATGGCCTCGGCTGCCGCCCCGAAAAAATGGCCGCGCCCGTTCCAATGTTCGTGCCCTGACCCAACCAGGCGGAGCCAGGCCTCATGCACCAACGCGGTGGGCTGCAGAGTTTGGCCGGGGACTTCCTGCGCCAGCTTCGCCGCAGCAAGGTGGCGCAACTCGTCATACACTAACGGCAGCAATTTCTCCGCAGCCACTTCATCCCCGGCGCCAACCGCCTCGAGGATTTGTGTTACTTGTCCCGACGCCCCGTCCATAAATCGGTCTCGAACGTTTTGCCCGCTGCTGAATGATGGGGATTCCACATACCAAACACCACAATCGGCTAAATGGCAAGCATTGTGCGTCGAGTCGAGCATTTTCCATTGAAGTGGCACTGAATTGGGCGGGCTGGGTTGGAGCGGAACGGCATCCCAAAGCGGTAGAGGCTATCGCAGTCCAGGACGCTAGCGCGCGTGTACTGACCGGCCTAGTCCTCGGAAAAAAGATAATCCAAATCGGTCTTTGACAAGCTCCGCGCGAAGCCTTCTTCGCCGAGCACATCAGCTATCGTTTGCGCCTTGCTCTGCTGCAGTTCCCAGATTTTTTCCTCGACCGTGCCTGGGGAAATGAGGCGGTAGGCGTTGACCGTCCGGGTCTGGCCGATCCGGTGGGAACGATCGATAGCTTGGGCCTCGACTGCCGGGTTCCACCAGGGGTCGTAGAGGACCACATAGCTGGCGGTCGTCAGGTTCAAGCCGGTGCCGGCGGCGCGCAGGCTCAGAAGGAAGATCGCGGCGTTGGGATCGGTTTGAAAGGCTTCAACGGCCTGCTGGCGGTCTTTGGTTTGGCCGGTCAGGATGTGGGTGGGCATCGAACGTTGGCGGCATTCCTGTTCGAGCAGTTCGAGCATTTGCACAAATTGGCTGAAGACCAGGACCTTTTGACCCTCGGCCTGTAGCGAATCGAGCAATTCAAACAGAGTCTCGGTTTTGCCCGAGAGCGCGTCGTTGCCGACAAGTTTGGGGTGGCAGCAAATCTGGCGCAGGCGGGTCAAGGCGGCCAGCACATGGATGGTGCTCTTTTTGAGGCCCTTCTCCGCAACCGTTTTCATCACCTGCTCGCGGCTGCGGCGCAGTTCGGCCAGATACAGCTTTTTTTGCTCCTCGGCGAGCTGGCAATCACGCCTCTGTTCGATGCGTTCGGGCAAATCTTTGGCCACATGTTGTTTGAGGCGGCGCAGCAGCAAGGGGCGCAGCTTTGCTGAAAGGCGCCGGCGCGCGATGCGCTGGGCTGATTCAGCGTTCTCTCCACGCGGCTCGTAGATTTCGGTGAACTGGTCCTGGTTGCCGAGATAGGAAGGTTGGACAAAATCGACGATGCTCCACAAATCGAGCAAGCGGTTTTCCAGGGGTGTGCCGGTCAGGGCAAGCCGATGATCGGATTTCAACTGCTTGACCGAATGGGTCACCTGGGCTCCCGGGTTCTTGATGAACTGCGCCTCGTCAAGGATAACAGCCCTGAAAGGGAATTTTTGCAGGGCCTCGAGGTCGCGTCGCAAGAGGGCATAATTGGTCACGATCAGGTCATGTTGCGGGATTTGCTTGCGCAAATTGTGCCGGGCGGCCCCGCTTTCGAGGACCAGGACCTTCATGTGCGGCGTAAAGCGATTGGCTTCCCGCCGCCAGTTGTGCAGAACTGAGGCGGGGCAAATGACCAACGAGGGTTTCGGGTCCTTGGCGTTACGCCCCTTCAACCAGGCCAGCCACGCCAGCGTCTGCAAGGTTTTGCCCAAACCCATGTCGTCGGCCAGGATGCCGCCCAAATGAATTCGAGTCAGATGGCACAGAAAATCGAACCCATCCTTTTGGTAGGGCCGCAGTTCGGCCTGGACGGAGTCGGGCAGGTCCACGTCGGGAACGCCCTTAAAATCCTTGATGTGCTCGCGCAGGGCATGGGCTTGTGGCGAATCCGAGAAGCGCTGCAGTCCCTGCTCATCCAGGTGCGCCACCTGTTCCAGGCCGATCCTTTGGGCAACGGCAACCAGCCCATCAACACCGATGTCGGCCATGGCTTCATGGGCCGATTGCACCGCGCCGCAATCCAGTTCCACCCAGCCGGCATCGGGCAATTTGACGAAACGCCCCGTGGCGGCCTGGAGTCGCTGCAAATCCGCAGGAGTCAGCTTCAGGCTTTCCTGTTCCCACTCAGCCGAGATGGACAACCAATCAATGCCGCTCCCTTTGACGACCAGGCGCGGCTTGAGTTGGCGCGGGTTCAGAAAGAGCCGATGAAAGGCCGGATTGCCCAGGTAATCGGCTTCCCCAGGCCGCTCGGACCACACCCGGGCAAGCGCGCCGAGGAATGCCTCATTGGCGTCGCCCACCCACAGACCGGGTTCGGGCGTAAACCAATCCAGTTGGCGCAGCCAAAGGGCGGCTGGTTCCAGGCGCGGGTCGTCTAAAATCTCGGGTTTCTCAGCCGGCGTCCTGGCTGGTTCGTGCAACTGCCATTCGTGTCCGTTCCAGACCCAGGTGCTCTGGTCGTGCTGGCTGCGCGCCAGCAGGCGCAGACGCACGGTGTCTTCGAGCAATTCGAAAATAAATTGTGGCTTGGCGGGGTGGGTGACGCACAGTTGCGCCCAATCCACTCCATTATCCGACTGGGTTTTGCGCAGATGCATCAGCAGACGATGGCTCAGCTTTCGCACCGGGACGGACTTTTGGCTGACCCAGTGCTCGAGTAATCCCGCCGGCGGCGCATTGCGCAGCAGGTAAAAGGTCCCGCCGACAAGAGCCAGAGCAGGCCGCTGACTAAAAAACTCTACGTGAGCAAGCGATTCGTGTTGTCCACCAGACAGTGTGAGGCGGTGGGTGAAAGACAACTCGCTGGCGCCGTTTTCCAGATGAGGTGTCAGTTCAGCAACTTCTCCGCGAAAGGCCAGGGGCCGATGCGAGCCATCCGGTAAAAGCAATTCCAGGCGCGGGGTGTGGCCCCATCGGGCCAGCCATTGCAGCAGCTCGATGTCAGGCAAAATCAGTTTTGGCGCGCCATTGGCGCTCTGGCCATACATCAGCGCCAGCCATTGGATGAACTCCCAGTCTTCCGGCGCGAAGAGTTCCTGTTCGTGCGCTGCGCGAGTGGTCAGATCGACCAGTTCTCCCAGTGTTTTTATCTTTTCACCTGTTCGTGGCCGAATCAGGTGAAACTCAATGGCCAGTCGATGCCGCGCCGGGCACTGCTCGTCCGGCTCGCTTCGGCACAGGACGCTGAGCGCGGCGCGTGGTGAATCCAGATGAACTGGCCGGGTGGGGAAGAGCCAGTTCTCGATGTGCTTGATGAGTTGCTGTTCGTGGGTTGCCGCTTCGACCTGGGCGAAACGGCCAATGTTAGCGTGAGGCCCCAATTCGACCGGCACCGAGCGCTTGGCCCGCAGAAAAAGAAACGCCAATTCCTCCAGGCGCCCCTTTCCCTGAGCACCCAGCAGGCGCGGCCACCAATCCGCGCTGGGGAAATCTTTGCGCGAGAGCGAAAGCTTCTCGAAATAATCCTCGAGCAGCAACCACGCGCGCTGTGAATCAGCGCACACCGCGAAGTTCTTCAACAGAATCTCGCGCTCCGCAACCGCCGCCTTGGAATCCGACAGCTCCCGGCGCAAATCCGCCAGGGCTCCGTAGGTCTTCGAAAGCACCGTGTTGTGGGCGTCGTATTTGGACGCTTGCGCAGAACGTGACCCATTCCCGTTTTTAAGTAGGACTCTTGCCATCTGACTGAACCCGTCTATAGGTTCTATCATCCCGCCACAGAATGCCCTTGCTGGTCAATAGAAATGTAAGTGACTATTTGCATGTTAGAATTGGCTTTGCGACACCGCCGATCGGGGGTAAAAGGCGCTATGCGCATTACAGCGGCCCGAGCCTGCCTTTTAGCCATTTCGATGCTAGTTCCTGCGAATCAATCTTTTGCATCTGAAACTAAATGCCTCATCGAGTTCGGGTGGGACGAGCCAGACACGCGTTTTTTGCGCGCGCATATTGGTGAGTTACAGCAAAGCCCGTTTGCTGGTTGTGTTTTTCACGCCGATTTTGTCAAAAAAGATGGTTCCAAAGGCAGCTTCACCTGGCAGGCATGGGGTCAGCAGGAATTTAAAAACGAGGACCTGCAGAGCGCCTTTCAGGACCTGGCGAGTACGCAATTTGGGAAGTTCGGTCAGAATTTTCTCCGATTTAATACCACGCCGGGGCGGCTCGACTGGTTCGATGATCACTCTGCAGTGGTGGCCAATGCGATGCTCGCGGCGCGCCTGGCGCTAACGGGGCGCGGTCCGGGCATTTTGTTCGATATCGAGCAATACGAAGGGCCGTTGTTTGATTACAAGAAACAACGGGACGCCTCATCGAAATCATTTGATCTTTACGCGAAGCAGGCGCGGCAACGCGGGCGCGAGGTTATGGATGCTTTTCAACGGGGCTATCCCGGCCTGACGGTTTTACTTACCTTCGGCTATTCGCTGCCGTGGGCCGAATCATCCGATGGCCGGCGTTCTCTGGCTGATTGCAAGTATGGTCTGCTTGCGCCATTTCTGGACGGGATGCTCGAAGGCGTGAGAGGCCGCGCGCGTTTGATAGACGGTTACGAGCGCTCGTATGGCTACAAAACGGCTGAGCAGTTCGCTGTCGCGCGAAAAACTATGAAGCAGGACTTGCTCTCCATTGTTGCGCAGCCGGACAAATACCGGAGATTCTTTTCGATCGCCTTCGGCATTTGGCTCGACCACGACTGGCGCAAGCGAGGCTGGAACACCGAAGACCCGGCAAAGAATTATTTCTCTCCCGCCAGCCTTGAGCAGAGCGTGACCGAAGCGTTGCGCGCGACGGATGAATATGTATGGATTTATTCCGAAACGCCGCGTTGGTGGTCGCGGGAGGGCAAGCCGGAGAAGCTGCCGGAAGAGTATGGGGAGTCCCTGCGCAGGGCGCTGCTTGCCCGGTGAGAAAGCCGGCGTGCCTTTGTCGCACATCGATACAAGTTAGGCTTGCCCGCCAAAGCAACGAGGTATAAGGAACATCGAGCGGCACGCCATGTCATCAACTTTGCTAAAACCTTTCCTGACCTTTTCGCTTTGGCTTTGCATGGGGCTCGAGCTGCTGACTTCCTCAAGCTAACTCGATGAGCAAAAGCAAATGCATTGGCGTTCTGACTTCGGGCGGCGATAGCCCCGGCTTGAACGCCGCCATTCGCGGAATCGGCAAGGCGGCCCTTGGGTTTTATGGCATGGAAATCATCGGCTTTCGCGATGGGTTTCGGGGCCTGGCTGAGGACCGGCGCATCCGGCTCGAGAAGGAGGCTTTGGCGGGCATCCTGACGGTTGGCGGGACGATTCTGGGCACCAGCCGAGACAAACCCCACCGCATGGCCATCGATGGCCGCATGCTCGACATGACCAAAGCAATTCTCAAAACCTACGAGAAACACGAACTGGACGCGCTGGTCTGCCTCGGGGGCGGCGGCACTCATAAGAGCGCCCTGTACTTGGCCCAGCAAGGCCTTAACATTCTGACCTTGCCAAAAACCATTGATAACGACCTGGTCCTGACCGACGCCACAGTGGGATTTGACACGGCTCTGGGGATTGCGACGGAGGCCATTGACCGTTTGCACAGCACCGCCCACAGCCACCACCGCATTGTGGTGGCGGAAATTATGGGGCACCGCGCAGGCTGGCTGACGCTCGGCGCCGGCATTGCAGGAGGCGCGGATGTGATCTTGATTCCTGAGGTTCCCTACGACGTGGGGAGCATCGCACAGGCCATCCGCCGCAGGAGCAAGCACGGGACAAACTTCAGCATCGTCGCCGTAGCCGAAGGCGCCATGAGCCGCGAGGACGCGCGCGCCTTTCAGATGGCCGAGCAGAAAAAGGAAAAAGCGCGCAACAAGCTCGAACGCAGGGCTGCCCGGTTGGAGTTGGATGCCCTGGAAGCCAAACACCGGGGAAATACCTTCCGCCTGGCTCAGCATCTCGAGGAACTCACGCACTTGGAATCCAGGGTAACGATTCTGGGCTATGTTCAGCGCGGAGGCACCCCTTCGGCTGCCGATCGGCTCCTGGCAACCCGCCTCGGCACCGCCTGCGCAGATTTAATTCACGAGGGCGTGGTCGGTGTCATGGTCGCCGCCCGCGGCGAAGGGACCGACCCGGTCCCTCTTGAGAAGGTAGCCGGCAAGCGCAAAACTGTGCCAGCAGATCATCCCTGGATTGCCAGCGCCAGAAGCGTGGGGACGAGTTTGGGGGATTAGTTCCTAATATGTCCAATTCTTCGGGTCCAGAAAACCAGCCTGGCCGCACACCGCCCCGAAAACCATGGCCCAAAAATGTAGTCAAAGGTCAGACTGTCTGGAATTGGATCTCCCGGAGGTCTAATTTTGGAGCACGCTTGGAAAGGAAACGCCGAATTCCCGGATTTTGACGAGCCGACTTTCCACGGCCGCATCATCGCCGCTTGGCTCGGTAAAAGCCGGCTTCAACAACGCGCGTTCCTACTCAGTCAGAATCCGCCTTTCTCGCATAACGTCACGAGCGTGCTTGGTCAATTCATAATCCATCTGACGCGACAAGTTTGGCGGACTGAATCACTTGCGCGCTTTCTCAACGGCCAATTATTTCCCACAGCAGTGCTTATATTTCTTCCCGCTCCCGCAGGGGCAAAGGTCGTTGCGCCCAACTTTGGGACCCGCGCGAACGGGTCTGGCCTTTTCCACGGCGGCGGCGGCTTCGCTCACAATATCGCTGCCCTGGGGAGGGCCATTACGTGGGACCTGGGCGGCGGCCATATCCGGGTCCGTTGGGGCGCTGCCGCCAAACGCGCTGGTGGATTGGTGTGTCGTGCGCTGAGGGACATTGCGGAGGAAGTTCTCGAACGCCATCAGACTCGACGCGCTCCGGAAGATGTTGTGGCAAACCTCGGTTTTGATATTGACCATCAACTCCTCGAAAAGCCCATAGGCCTCGGCCTTGTACTCGATGAGCGGGTCGCGCTGGCCGTACCCGCGCAGGCCAATGCTGTAGCGGAGGCTGTCCATTTCATACAGATGCTCCTGCCAGAGCTTGTCAATCGCGCTGAGAATTGTGTAGCGCTCGATTTCCTTTAGGGCCACCGAGTTTTCGAAACTGGCCTTGAGGTCATAGGCCTTGCGGACTTGATCGGAAATGAATGTGCAGGCGGCGAACTGGGCCGGGCTGAGCCCGTCAAAAACGGAACCGGAGACGGGGTTGTCATGGCCGGCCTCGGCGGCTTTGGCGATTTCGCTTTCCGGCATGCCGAGCGGGAAATTAAGGTTTACCCAATCCGAAAGTCCGCGGAGCTTCCAGTCATGCAGGTCGGCTTCCGCAGTGGTGAACTCCTCGACTTTCTGGATGACCACTTCCTCCATGATGTCCATCAACCGGTCCCGCACATCCTCCGCGCGTATGATCTCGTTGCGGAAGCCATAAACGACTTCGCGCTGTTTGTTCATCACGTCGTCATATTCGAGCGTGCGCTTGCGGATTTGGAAATTGTGCTGCTCGACCCGTTTCTGGGCCGACTCGATGGACTTGTTGAGAGCCCAATGCTCCAATTCCTGGCCCTCTTCCAGGCCCATGCTTTCCATGTACTTGACGATTTTGTCCGAGCCGAACAGGCGCATCAAATCGTCTTCAAGCGAGATGAAAAAGTGCGAGGAGCCGGGGTCGCCTTGCCGGGCGCAACGGCCACGCAACTGGCGGTCAATACGCCGGGACTCATGGCGCTCGGTGCCAATCACGTGCAACCCGCCCGACTCCGCGACGCCCGTGCCCAGCTTAATATCAGTGCCGCGGCCAGCCATGTTGGTGGCGATGGTGACAGCCCCGCGCTGGCCGGCCCGGGTGACAATCTCAGCCTCCTGCTGGTGGTATTTGGCGTTCAGAACGGAATGAATAATCCCTTCGCGCTTCAGCATCCGTGACAGGTGCTCGCTGACCTCGACGGAAATCGTCCCGACCAGGATTGGCCTGCCCAGGCCGTGAATCTCCTTAATCTCCTTGAGCACCGCCGCGTATTTCTCGCGTTTGGTTTTATAAACCGAATCGTTGGCATCTTTGCGCGCAACGGGCTTATTGGTCGGAATAACCAGGACACCCAGTTTATAAATATCGAGAAACTCGGAGGCCTCCGTCTCCGCGGTGCCGGTCATGCCGGCCAGCTTTTGGTAGAGGCGAAAGTAGTTTTGAATTGTAATGGTGGCGAGGGTCTGCGTCTCGCGCTCGATGGTGACGCCTTCCTTTGCCTCGACGGCCTGGTGCAAACCATCGCTCCAGCGGCGGCCTGTCATCAGCCGGCCTGTGTTTTCATCGACAATAATGACCTTGTTCTCCTGAACGACGTACTGGACATCTTTCTGGTAGAGGCAATAGGCCTTGAGCAATTGCGAGATGGCATGGATGCGTTGGGCCTTGGCTTCATATTCCTGCTGCAGCTTGGCTTTGGCCTCCAGGCGCTTGCGCGCGTCCGCCTCCGGCCCGGTGTCAACCTCGTGCAGCGCCGTGCTCAGGTCCGGCAGCATAAAGGCATCAGGGTCTTTCGGACTGAGGTAACTGCGCCCCTTCTCCGTCAGGTCGGCTTCGTGGCTCTTTTCGTCCATGGCGAAAAAGAGATGCTCTTTTTCGGCATACAGATCGACCTTCTTCTGGTCGGCATGGAGCTGAAGTTCGGCCTGGTTCATCAGGCGCACATTCTCGGGGTTTTCCAGCAGCTTGAGAAGGCCGGCGGACTTGGGCTCGCCGAGCTTTACGCGGTAGAGCAGCAGCCCAATCTCCCGTTCCATGGCCTGGCCATCCTGAACGTTGGAACCGTCCTCCGGGCGAAGCTTGGCCAGCAACTGCTCGGCCTCCGAAAGGAACCGATTGCAGAGCCGTTCCTGGACCTGGAACAGCGATTCGACCTGCGGCTTGAAATTGGCGTATTGTTCGTCAAACGTGACGACTGCCGGGCCGCTGATGATGAGCGGGGTGCGGGCTTCATCAACCAGGATGGAGTCCACTTCGTCCACGATGGCGTAGTAATGGCCGCGTTGGACCTGCTCTTCCTTGCGTTGGGCCATCCCGTTGTCGCGCAGGTAATCGAACCCGAACTCGGCGTTGGTTCCGTAGGTGATATCGCAATTGTATTGTTCGCGCCGCACAGAGGGCGTCTGGTCGTGCAGGATGCACCCAACCGTCAGCCCCAGGAACTTATAGACTGCCCCCATCCATTCACTATCGCGGGCGGCGAGGTAATCATTGACCGTGACCACATGGACCCCGCGGCCAGTGAGGGCATTGAGATAGACCGGCAGGGTAGCCACCAGAGTCTTGCCCTCGCCGGTAGCCATTTCCGAGATTCGGCCCGAGTGGAGCGCATAACCGCCAATGAGCTGCACATCAAATGGGATCATCTCCCATTTGAGCGGGTGTTCGCGGACAATGATTTCTCTGCCCCAAAGGCGCCGGCAGGCATTCTTGACCACTGCGAAGGCCTCGGGAAGAATTTCCGCCAGGCGTTCCTTGAGCTGGTCATTATCTTCAATCTTCGAAAGCTCTTCTTTCCAAGCAGCGCTTTTTTGTTGCAGTGCTTCCTCGGGAAGTTTCTGCAACTCCTCCTCAATAGCGTTTATCTTCGCCACCAATGGGCGAGCCCGCTTTACTTCCCGGTCATTTTTGGAGCCGAGAATTTTCTTTACGATAAAACCAATCATGGTTTGCTGTCGAAAACTCAGACGCTACGAGAACACTGGCAAGGCGTCAAAGACTTAAAGAGGATACGATAAAACGGGAGAAACTCAAGGGCTGCGCGGAAACCTAAGGGCACGTGGGAATCATTCAGCTCCGAGCGTTGCTTGCCTTGCCTGCCTGGCTCTCTTTATCGTGTGCGGGTGCAGCAGCCAGCCGCTACGACCCACATTGAGCCCAGCCGCCTCCCGGCGGCTGAGCCGGGAGCATGGCTGACGCCTGGCCGGTTCGCGCTCATTTTGACTGTGCTCGTGTTCGTCTCCTTCCCGCAGGTCGTGCTCGGCCTCGAAACATTCGTCATTCGCGACTACGGCTTTTTCGCATTCCCTCTGGCTCATTACCAACAGGAATGTTTTTGGCACGGCGAGTTGCCCTTGTGGAATCCTTACAACAACTGCGGGGTCCCCTTTCTTGCGCAGTGGAACACCATGCCACTCTATCCGCCGGCGTTGATTTACCTCCTGTTCCCTTTGACATGGTCGCTCAGTTTTTTTTGCCTGCTGCACCTGTTCTGGGCCGGGCTGGGCATGTACGCCCTGGCCTATCGTTGGACCGGCCACCGGCTGGGTGCTTCCGTGGCGGGGGTGATATTTGCCTTCAACGGCTTTTCATTGAACCTGCTGATGTGGCCAAGTCATATTGCAACGCTGAGCTGGATGCCTTGGGTGGTCTGGAGCGCCGAGCTGGCCTGGAGCCAGGGGGGACGGCGTCTGCTCGTTGCCGCCGTTATCGGTGCGCTGCAAATGCTCGCCGGCGGCCCGGAAACGATCCTCCTGACCTGGCTGCTAGCGGCGGCACTCTGGGGTGTGCAGGCCATCCGCTGGCTTAGCGGGCGGCCTGAAACTGGGGGAGCCACCACAAGGGGACCCGAGCCGTCCGTCGCGCTAGGCGGATTCCAGGCTGCTGCGCTCTGGCGTTTCCCGCTGTTAGTGGCGCTGGTAGCCGCGCTCACAGCCGTGCAAATTGTGCCGTTCCTCGACCTGGCTGCCCACTCCGAGCGCCAGCAAGGCTACGCCGACGCCCGCTGGTCCATGCCCGCTTGGGGTTGGGTGAATTTCCTGGCCCCCATGGTCTTTGGCAAAACCTGGAACGAAGACTTGTTTTTTCAGCACGGCCAGTTCTGGACGTCGTCCTATTATTTGGGGATTGGGGCATTGCTGCTGGGGTTGCTGGCAATCTGGACCGTGCGCCAGTGGCGAGTCTGGCTGCTGACCCTCGCCACCTTCATCGGACTGGTGCTCGCCTGCGGCGACCAAACCCTCCCCTCACGCTGGCTCCGTCACCTGATCCCGCAGTTGAGCCTGATTACCTATCCGGTGAAATTCGTCGCAGTGGCTGTGTTCTCCGTACCCCTGCTGGCCGCGTATCCCTTGGCGCAACGGTCTGGCTTGGCCGGCAACGACTCGCGTGCCTGGCATCGGCGATTACTATTCGTCGCCAGCTTGCTCCTGGTGCTCATCGCGGGAATCCTGTTCTGGGCCTGGCGCTGGCCCTTTCCGCTTGATGATTTCCCTTTGACTCTGCGCAATCTCAGCCGCGTGGGCTTTCTTGTTTTGGTAACGATTTTGCTCCTGGCTTCGGGCCGCAGTTCGCGGCCCATGCTGGGCCAGGTGCTTGCCGGGTTGTTGCTCCTGTTGCTCTGGCTGGATGTATGGACCCATGAACCGCCCCAGAACCCGACGGTCCCCACCTGGATTTACCAACAGGACCTTGCGCGAAAGCAACTCGCGATGAACCCGCAACCAGCCTTGGGCGGGTCGCGCGCCATGGTGCAGCCGCTTGATGAAAAAAAATTCCTGCAACTCACCTTGAAGGACCCGAAGCAAAACTTCCTCATCAAACGCTTCGCCTACTTCTCGGATTGCAACCTGCTGGACGGGGTTCCCAAGGTAAACGGCTTTTTCTCGCTCTACCCGCGCGCCTCCGGCGAACTCTATTCCGTTCTCTACGGCTCAACCAATCCCATCCCGCCCGCTCTTGCTGATTTCCTTTCGGTTTCCCAACAGACCGCCCCGGTAAGGGGCGAGCAAGCAGACCCCCACAATTTATGGCGGCCCCGGACGAATTTCATGGAACTGGCCACAGCCGGGCAAAAACCGGTTTTCGCTGATGAGAACCACGCTCTGGCCCTGGTGGCCAATGGGGCTTTTGACCCGCGCCAAATCGTGCTTCTACCGCCCGAGTCCAAGGGGGGTCTCTCGATTAACAGCCCCACCCGGGCGCGAGTGGTCCGGCAGCAGTTCACCCCGCGTCAGATCGATCTGCAAGTCGAGGCGTTCGAGCCTTCGCTGGTGGTGCTTTCCCAGACCTATTACCACCCCTGGCACGCGTATGTGGATGGGCATCCACAACCGCTCTTGCGAGCCAATTATGCCTTTCAAGCGCTGCAAGTCGGGCCTGGCAATCACCAGGTGCGCCTGGTGTACCAGGATAATGCTTTTCGCGCTGGCGCACTGATCTCTGGCCTGGCTGCCCTCGCGTGGGCAGCCGGATGGTTCGCCTCCCGAAAGCGCAATGCAATTCACCTTCCCTGAGTGATTCAGCCCTGGCATCTCCCGTTGCTATTCGCCACTGGGTTGGTGGCGGGCTTTGTCGATGCCATCGCCGGCGGGGGAGGGCTTATCACCCTGCCGGTCCTGTTGGGCCTGGGCTTTAGCCCGCAAGCAGCCCTCGGCACCAATAAACTCCAGGCCACCTTCGGTTCCGGAAGCGCCGCATGGCACTATGCGCGCGCCAAAACAGTGGCGTGGCGGGAATGCGGACGCGGGTTTGCCTTCGCCTTTCTCGGCGCGGCTGCCGGGACGCTCTCAGTGCAGCGGGTGAATCCGTCTTTTCTCAAACAGGTTATTCCCTTTTTGCTGATCGCTGTTGCCCTCTACACGTTGTTCAAACCGCGCCTGGGTGCTGAAGACATTCAACCGCGGGTGTCGCGCTCGTGGTTCGATGTCTGGGCCGGACTCCTGCTCGGGTTCTACGACGGCTTTTTCGGCCCAGGCACCGGGACATTTTGGGCAATGGCCTGCATGCTGTTCCTGGGCCTGAATATGACCCGGGCGACCGGCTACACCAAGGTGATGAATTTCGCCAGCAATAGCAGCTCGCTCATTTTCTTTCTCGTGGCCGGACAGGCCTATTTCGCTGCCGGACTCACGATGGGGGCCGGCCAGCTCGTCGGGGCGAGGTTCGGTTCGCGCATGGTTATTGCCAAAGGCACAAAGTTCATCCGGCCCATATTCATTACTGTGGTTTTGGCAATCACCGCAAAGCTCATTTATAACAACTCTGGCTTATGACCCGGCTCCGGCCAATCGCTGTGCCCGGAAAAGGCTTCGGACCCGCCACGAGGTTAGGCTCCATTCCCGCATCTGGCCGGGCCAAAACCAGCGGCGCGGAGTTCCGCGAACTTCCGCGACTAAAACAAAAGATTCTTTCTCCAGAGGCATTCACAGATTCTCTCAGGCGCCCCCGCAAAAAATTTCGAAAGGATTGCTCCCAGTCGCGGCAAAATGGGTTTTGGGGATGCACCAATGGGTGCCGAGTGTAAACCAAACCCAAGGCCCGGTCTAAGAGCGCCAGAGACTGACGCAGTCCAAGACGCTTCGCGCTCAGCAAGACTGGTCGGTTGCCTCTGATAGTTTTGCATTCTCTGTTGGATTGCACCCGTCGCTCCTGCTAAAAAGACCCGATGCCAATCCGTTCCACGCTGCTGCGCTTATGCCCGGGACTGGCGCTGTTTGGCGAGTACCGCCGGGACTGGTTGCTGGGAGACCTGGTCGCCGGAACCAGCGTGTGCATTGTCATGATCCCCTCTGTCATTGCTTATGCCGAATTGATCGGTCTGGCGCCGGAGCATGGACTTTATGCAGCGCTGGTCCCACTGCTAATTTATCCGCTGTTCGGCAGTTCGCGGCAGGTGATCGTCGGGCCAGACATTGCGATTTCTCTGCTCATCGCCAGCACCATCGGCCCGCTATCTGGCGGCGATGTATCGCGGGCGGCTTCACTGGCGGCGACTCTGGCTTTACTATGCGGGCTTCTGTTGCTCATGGGGGCGCTGGCCAACTTCGGCGCGGTGGCTGATTTCCTTTCCAAACCGGTGCTGGTCGGCTACATGAGCGGGGCGGCCCTGATTCTGATGGCCTCGCAGCTCAGCCCTCTTTTTGGAATCCCGCTGGCGCATAATGATTTCTTCCCACATCTGTTCGAACTGGCTGGCAAACTGCCCCAAACCCACCCGCAGACATTGCTGCTTGGGATCGGACTGATTGTGTTGCTCGCGTTGCTGCGCCGTTTTCTCCCAAAAATCCCCGGCGCGCTGGTGGTGTGCGCGATTGGCATTGGTGTCTCCATCGAGTTCCACCTGGAACAGCGTGGCGTGAGTGTTGTCGGCTCCTTTCCTCGGGGTCTGCCCCGAGTCGCCCTCCCGCATACCCTTTGGCGGGACGTTCCCACTCTGCTGCCGGCCGGCATCGGCATCGCCCTGTTGACCTACACGGAAGGGATACTCCTGGCGCGCGCCTTTGCGGCCAAAAACGACTACGAAGTCAGCGCGAACCGGGAACTTAAGGGTCTGGCTTTCGCCGATCTGGCTTCGGGCCTTTTCCAGGGATTCTCGATTACCGGCAGCCAGGCGCGCACCACCCTCGCCGATTCCGCCGGCGCCAAAACACAACTCACCAGCCTCGTCGCCGCTTTCATGTTGAGCCTGTTTCTGTTGTTTTTGACACCCGTGCTGGCGCACCTGCCGCAAGTGGCTTTGGCAGCTATTCTCATTTATGCCGCCTTCGGGCTGGTGGAACTGGACGTGCTCGGGCGCATCTATCGCTACTACCCGCGGAGCGCCGCGGTATCAGCGCTGACGACCCTGAGTGTGTTGGCGGCGGGAGTCGTTCCGGGGATTCTCTTTGGCGTGGCGCTTTCGCTCATGGGCCTTATCCACAGAATCTCCAACCCGCCCGACGGGGTTTTGAGCGAGGTCCCAGGTCACGGATTTCATGACCTCGGCACGGCCGGCGATGGGCAAACCATCCCGGGCTTGATAGCCTATCGCTTTTATGCGCCGCTTCTGTTCTCAAATGCGGGCCACTTCGTTGAGCGCGCGCGTCGCCTGGTGGCGGCGTGTCCGCAGCCGGTGCGCTGGTTTCTACTGGATGCGCAGGCGATTACGGACATCGATGTCACAGCGCTGGATGCTTTACACAACTTGCGCGAGGAGCTTGCCCGCAAAGGCATCAGCCTCAAAATCGCCCATGCCAACCCGCCGCTACGCAGGCTTCTCGAAAGGACCGGGCTGGCCGATGAGATCGGGCAGGGCAGTTTTTTTGCCTCCGTGCATGAGTGCGTTGCAGCGTTCAGGGAGCAGCCTGAGGAGCGTGGGACAGAGACGACAATCAGCCTTTAGCCTGAACATTTCATACTCGATTCCGGGTCTCATTAACACCGGGGCTTTAGCCCGATGAACGGACTCGTTTTACGCGTTTGAACTGTTTCAATTCTATTTGTAAAACCTGCCCTCGGGGCTCAGTAAACATCTCTGAGATACCGCCGCTCGGTTCGCATCAAGGTGACATTCACATATTCCGCAGCGGCTTCGGGCCCCAACCCGCCGTGGCGTTGAGCAATTTGGATGAGGGCCTGGTGCGCGTCCTTTGCCATGTGCTTGGCATCACCGCAGACATAAAAGTAAGCCCCATTCTGCAGCCAGGCCCAAAGCTCCGCCCCTTGTTCGAGCATCCGATGCTGCACATAGACCTTCTGCTCCTGGTCGCGCGAAAAGGCCACATCCAGCCGGTGCAGCTTGCCTTGCTTTTGATACGACAGCCATTCGTCCCCATAAAGGAAGTCGGTTGCCTGATGCTGTTCGCCAAAAAAGAGCCAGTTCCTTCCGGTGGCTCCTTCGAAAATTCGCTGTTCGAGGAACGCCCTGAATGGAGCAATCCCTGCTCCCGGTCCGCACATGATAATATCCCTTGACGCATCCTTAGGCAGGCGGAATGTGCGTGATTCCTGCACATAGACCGGGATGCTCTTTGCAAACAGATCGGCATGGTCGGCGAGAAAACCGGATGCAAGGCCCTTTTTAGGGCGGCCATGGGTATCGTAGCGCACCACCGCAACGCAGAGATGGACTTCCCCGGGATGGGCCTGCAGGGACGAGGCAATCGAGTAAAGCCTGGGAACGTTCGGGGTCAACTGGGCCAGAAAGACCTCTGGCGACTCGAAACTCACCTCGTCGAAATCCATTAACACATCGACATAATCGCGCGTATCGATGTAGGAGCAGAGCAGTTCGCTGTTATCAACGATCTCCATCAAACGGTTGCGTTGCTCGCCCTGGGGCATGCGCTCCGCCAGGCCGCTGATGACCTTCCGGTTCGCCCGATTGATTATATAGTCCTGGAGCAACGTCTGGCGCAAGGTGGTGGGCTGCCCCCTCGGGTCGTTGACCCGCGTATTCGGATCAAATTCGAGGCATTGCAGCAATTCATCCACCACGGAGGGAGCATTGCGGCCAAACGCGCCGAGAGAATCACCCGGGGTGTAGGTCAACCCGCTGCCCTCCAGCCGCAGGACGAAGTGGCGGGTGTCCTTCTGCGAGCCGGGGCGGGTTAGCCGTTCATGCCCAATTAACTCGGCCAAAAATGGGTGCTTGCGCGAATAGGTTTGCGCGGGGGGGCTCGTCGAGAGATCAGTCAGGCTGCTCATAGTTTGCGTCGTGCACGGGACCAACAGTTCATTTTTCCAGTCATTTAATATTTATCATAAGTACGCCTATTAGCAATCCCGGGAGCTTGGGTGCAGAGGAGCAACAGCGGAGCACGGGTGCGTGTCCCGGAGGGGCATCCGATAATAGCCCAACGCTTCAGCGTTGGGGACGGGGCGTTGGAGCCCTTAGTCCCGGAGGGACGGCTGAACCTGGACACTTACGTTCTCCATTCAGCCGTCCCTTCGGGACTTCACGCCTCCCAAACGTCTCCCCAATGCTGAAGCATTGGGCTATTCTCGATCATTCCTTCGGGATGAGAACAAAGACTAGTGGCGTTAGGCGTCCTCGCCCGGTGGCTGAGACTTGCAGAGGAAGCCGCCAGAACTCGCAGCGGGGACGGTTGCGCCGCGAGCGACTGGTCAGTGCGCCCTTTACACCCGCCACCCTTCGTACTATGTTCCCTGCCGAATTTCGGGAATGGATTTTTGAAGATGAGACGCACGCCCCTGTTTAATGCCCACCAGCGGCTGGGTGGCAAGCTGATCGAATTTGGCGGTTGGGAAATGCCGGTGCAATACACCAGCATCACGGACGAGCACCTTGCGGTGCGGAATGCCGCCGGGCTGTTTGATATTTCGCACATGGGCGAGGTCCGGCTGAAGGGGCCGGGCGCCGCCGGGTTCCTGAATCACGTGCTGACCAATGACATCACAAAACTGAGGACCGGTCAGGGGCAATACACGCTAATGTGCAACGACCGGGGCGGGACGATTGACGATTTGTACGCCTATCGACTGGCAGAAAACGAGTATTTGTTGATCATTAACGCATCGAGGATCGAGGCCGACGTTGCCTGGCTCAAAAAGGAATGGAGCCTCTTTCCCCAATCCCAGGGGACTGTTCTGGAGAATATCTCGGACCAGACCGGGGCCTTAGCTCTACAGGGCCCTCGGGTGGCACATTTCGTTGACCGCTGTTTTAGCGGCCCTTCTCATGGCGGGACTGCGGCGCAGAAGGTGACTGACTTGGCGAAAAACCAAATTGCCGCATTCGATTTTGAAGGGCGCGAGGTTTGGGTCTCGCGCACCGGCTACACCGGCGAGGATGGGTTCGAGGTGGTGGCCCCCGCCGGGTTCATAGAAGCGGTTTGGAATAACCTGCTGGCAGCGGGCAAATCCTGCGGATTAAAGCCCGCGGGGCTGGGCGCGCGCGATACCCTGCGCACCGAGGTCTGCTACCCACTTTACGGACACGAGTTGGATGAACACACCACTCCGATTGAAGCGGGCCTGAGTTTCTTCGTGGCGCTCGATAAAGGACAATTCATTGCCCGCACGGTTTTGGCTGAACAAAAGGCCATAGGCGCGACCCGCAAACTGGTGGCTTTCAAAATGACCGATAAATCACCTCCACCGCGCCCGCATTATCCGATTTGGAGCGCTGGACCGAATTCGGCCCGGCTCGGTGAAGTGGCCAGCGGCACGCAAAGTCCCTCGCTGGGAGTAGGAATCGGGCTGGGTTTCGTACCGGCGCATCTCGCCAAGGCCCAAGCGCCTATCGAGATTGAGATCCGCGGCAAACGCTTCCCGGCTGTCATCGTTCCAAAACCCATCTATCGCAAAACCAATTGATCTCAAAAAATCCAACCCAAATCTTATGGCTCACATTCCCTCAGACTTGAAATACGCCAAATCCCACGAGTGGGTGCGGGTGACGGACGGCGTGGGCGCCGTCGGCATTACCGACCACGCCCAGCACGAACTCACCGACGTCGTGTTTGTCGAATTGCCACAAGTCGGCAAAACCGTCAAAGCCGGCGAGGCCTGCGCGGTGGTGGAATCGGTCAAAACGGCCAGCGATATTTATTCCCCGGTGAGCGGAGAGATCACCGAGGTCAACCCGGCTGTGACGGCCAATCCGGCGCTGGTTAATACCGAGCCCTACACCGGCGGCTGGTTTTATAAGGTCAAACTCTCCAATCCTTCTGAACTGGCCGGCTTGCTGTCGCCGGAACAATACGAGGCGCAGGTCGGCGGAAAATAGAGGGCCTGTCGGGTCAATCCCAATTTGAAAAGGCGCCGGACATCCGCCACTGTAACGGTGTGAAACAGAAACAAATTCGATTGTTTATCAAACCTTATTGCGAATGGTGTCATAAAGCGATGCGCTGGCTCGATGAACGGAATGTGGATTATGAAACAATTGATGTCATGGCGGACGAGGCTGCCTACGACGAGATGATTCGCCTTTCAGGACAGGAGCTGGCGCCTGTTATCGATGTGGATGGCGAAGTCCTGGCGGATTTCGGCCCGGATCAGCTCGCGGATTTCTGGAACAGATTGGAGAAAAGGAATGCCCGCACTGAATCCCGTTAAAGCCCCTGAGCGGCCACGCCTGCCGGAATGGCTGCGTATTCGGCTCCCCACCACCGATGGGTTCGCCCACACCCGCGCCCTGCTGGATGAGCTGAACCTGCATACCGTCTGCCAAAGCGCCAAGTGCCCCAATCATTGGGAGTGTTGGGCCAAGGGCACCGCGACATTCATGATAGCGGGTGACCGCTGCACTCGGGCCTGCGGCTTTTGCGCTGTCACCACGGCCAAGCCGCTCCCCCTCGAAGCGGACGAACCCCAGCGCGTGGCGGAAGCCGTCCGGCGCATGCGCCTCAAACATGTGGTCATTACGGCCGTTGCCCGGGATGATCTCCCGGATGGGGGCGCCGATCATTTTTGCAAAACGATTGAATTCGTGCGCGCATTTAATCCCGAAACCGTTATCGAGGTGCTGACCCCCGACTTTAACGAGCGCGATGCGGCCATTGAGGCGGTGCTCTCCGCTAATCCGCACATATTCAATCACAACCTCGAAACCGTGCGGCGGCTGACCCCTTCCGTGCGCTCGCGCGCCACCTACGACCGTTCCCTGAATGTTTTGCGCAAGGTGAAACTCAAACGCGGCCAACAGGTCTTCACCAAATCCGGGCTCATGCTGGGTTTAGGTGAAACCGAGGAGGAACTCTTCACGGCGCTCGCAGACCTGCGGCAGATTGGATGCGACATTTTGACCTTGGGACAGTACTTGCAACCCACCTTGCGCCATCTGCCGGTGAGAGAATTTGTGCCTCCGGAACGCTTTGCCGAGTATGGTAGCCGTGCCCGGGCGATGGGCTTTGTGCATGTGGCCAGCGGCCCCATGGTCCGCAGCTCCTACCACGCCGACGAATTCAATCTACGGAACCGAACCTAATTCCTGTACCAAAGCCCGCGCATTATAAACGCGGTCCAACGCTTCCAGGATTGCGGCTGAATCAACTGAGAGCGCGCACCCTTGTTTATCGCTGAAGGCAAAATCCCACGGAAGACTTTCGAGGTTGCCATCAAAAATGATGCCGACGAATTCACCCGCGCGATTGACCACCGGGCTGCCGGAGTTGCCTCCGATGATATCGGCGGTGCTGACAAAATCGAGCGGGGTCTTCAGATTAAGGCGTGACTTGCGCTTTTCCCACAATGGCGGCAACTCGAAGGGCGGGCGATTCTTCATCTCCTTTGCTCGTTGATAAAGTCCGGCAAACGTTGTGAAGGCAGGCACGGGTTTAGCGTCCTCTTCATACCCCTTCACGGTGCCAAAGGCCAGGCGCAGGGTGAACGTGGCGTCCGGATAGCCGGCTGTGCCAAAGAGGGCATTGCGGGCCCGGGCTATCGCAGCGTGGGCTTGCTGCTTCACCTCGCCTTGGGCCTCGGCGACCTTGCGCAACTCGCGGGCTTCAGGATCGACCAGGCTCGCCAACTCGATCATCGGGTCGTGCGCCGCAGACACCGCCGCAGCGCCGCCTTCGAAGAGCCGTTTGCGAAACGCCACATCACGCGCCTGCGTGTTTTGAATCAGTTCGACGGCGCGATCCCGGGGCGCTTTGCCAGCAAGGACCTTTTGCACCAGCGGGTCTTTATCGCCCAACTTGGATGCGAGAAATGTCAGGGAATCTGACAGCGTCAGGACTTCGAGGTCTGTATAGATCGGTTTGGTCGAAAAGAGCGCCAGTTCGAGCGAAGGCAAGTTGGAATCAAAGAACTCCCGGAGGCGTTCGCCGTTGGCCTTTGGCCGCTCCTCGCCTGAGCGCAGCAATGTGCGAGCGATATGGAAGCTATCGCAATTGAATGCCAGGCCGCCTTCGAGAAGACTGGAATGCACGGCCTGTGCCGCAAGGACTCTGGTTGCTTCCGCTATCTTGTCGTAAGCCGCCAGTGCGCTCGCAAACTCCGCTTTGCCGGCCAACTGCGCTTTAAAGTCAGCCTCGGCTTTGGCCTTGGGCCCCATCAAGTCGGGATCGAGCAGGCCGGCTAGCTGGCCGTCGAGGGCTTTGCGGGAGTTTTTCACCCCGAAAAGGTGTTCCTTAGCCCGCCGCGCATTTTCCTCGTTGCGTTCGCTCCAGTTGCCCAGGAGCACTTCGAGCCGCTTGAGAATGCACAGCCGAAAGGGCAGGGCCTGGTCGCGCGCGTTTTCCAGTTCGGACATCGTCAGAAGCCGGGCCGTGCGGGCAGGATTGCCGGAAACAAAAATCAGTTCCCCATCCCGCGGGCCGGATGCGGAGAATTTCAAATAATCCTTCACCTTCGCCGGCTTGCCGTTTTCGTAGGCGCGAAACAGGCAGATATCGAGGTCATACCGTGGAAACTCGAAATTATCCGGGTCGCCGCCGTAGAAGGCAATTTGCTGCTCGGGCGCAAAGACCAGCCGCACATCCGTGTAGCGTTTATACCGGTAGAGCTGGTAGGCGCCCCCCTGCCAGAGCGTGATGACGTCCGAGCGCAGCCCGGTTTGCGCGAGCGATTCCTTCTCGATTTCCGCAGTGATCTTGCGTCGCGCGCGAAATGCAGTGCCCGGGTCCGCGTCTTTGGGCACAGCGGCATTGACCCGCGCCGTCACGTCGTCAATCGACTCGAGCACATTCAATTCCAGGTCGAGGCACTTGACTTCCTCAGCCTGCGTGCGCGCGTAAAAACCTTCTTTCAAATAATTCTTCTTCTCCGAACTGAGCTTCTGCAGGGCGTCGGCGCCGACATGGTGATTGGAGATGAGCAGGCCATCGGGACTGATGAAGCTGCCCGAACCGCCAGAGTTAAAACGAATCGAGGATTTTTGAATGTGCTCCAGCCAGCCATCGGTTGGGTTAAACCCGTACCGTTCGCGCAGGAGTTGGCGTGGCGGCTGGTTGAAAAGCCACATTCCCTCATCGGCGCAGGCCTTGAAGACCAGCAGAGCCGATGCCAGAGCCAGTAGTGGAGCTTTCATTGTGGTTGGTAATCTAACTGAAAGGGATGCCGGGCGCGAATGGGAAAATGGCGGGCAAAGTTCTAAAGTTGCGGCAAGGCTCGAACCTATCGCAAAAGCGCCACTCAATGCAAATGCGTTTCCGTGCCGTGTTATCACACGAGTTGACTCAAATTAAAAGACACCGGGGAGGAGAAACTGAGGGGAGGCAAAAAGGGTCGTTGACTCATGGAAAAATGACACCGGAAATCGGTGTGAATGAACATGAGCCAGGAACTGAAAAGCCAATGGTTGCCCAAAGCCCAAGCTCGCTATGCGCGTCGGAATCGGGAAGGCAAGAGCCGGATGCTCGACGAGTTGTGCGAGGACTACCACTACGAGCGTAAGTATGCGATCAAACTGCTCAGCGGGACTTTAGCCCCGCCCAGCGGGCGAGCCCATCCCGGACCGGAGCGGCGCTACGAACTGATCGAACCGGTGGTGCGGAAAGTATGGCTGACGGCCGAGCAACCCCGCGGCAAACGTCTGGTGCCGATCTTGCGCCAATGGCTGCCGTATTATGAGCAGCGATTCGGATCTTTGAGCAGCCGGCAACGCAAGTTGGTGCGCCAAGTCAGCGCGGCGACCTTGGATCGGTTGCTGGCGCCAGCCCGAGCCGAACATTGGCGTGGACGATGCGGGACCAAACCGGGGAGTTTATTGCGTTCAGAGATTCCGATTCGTACCGGCACTTGGGATTTGAGCCGCGTGGGTTATTTAGAGGCCGACAGCGTGGCCCATTGTGGCGGCAGTCTGGCTGGGAATTTCATTTGGAGCCTAACCTACACGGACATTTTAAGCGGTTGGACCGAAGGTGGAGCGGTATGGAATAAAGGCGCAGCGGGCGTGATGGAAGCCACGCGCCAGGTCGAGCAACGGCTGTCCTTCCCGCTCCTGGGATTTGATTCGGACAATGGCGGGGAGTTCCTCAATCATCACCTCTGGTCTTATATGAGAGAGCGGCCGCAGGCGGTGGAATTTACCCGTTCGCGACCTTACCATTCCGACGATAACGCGCATGTGGAGCAAAAGAACTGGACTTGGGCGCGGCAGTTGCTGGGTTATGGACGATTGGAGAACCCGCTGCTGGTCGAGCCGATTAGCGCGCTGTATCGAGAAGTGTGATCTCCCTGGCAGAACTTCTTTTTACCCTGCCTGAAACTGGAGCAAAAATGGCGTGAAGGTAGTCACTGGCGCAAGCGCTACCAACCACCCCGGACGGCTTACGAACGGCTCTGCGCTCCAGGAATCCTGCCTCTCAAGAGCCGTCGCCAATTGCGCGAGCGCTATGAAAGTCTCGATCCCTTCGATTTGAAAGATCAGCTCGAAAAAAAGCTAAAGCAGATTGTACAGCCTTTGTGAATAACTCTGAGTACCAGCCCTCCCCCCGGTCCCCCCACCGGTCCCCCCTCCGAGGGAGTCCTTCCACATTCGACCGCAGGGCGGCGCGTGCTGGAAGGCAGGCAGCCCGCCCCCCTGCTCGTTTTAGCTCGCTATCGAACATCCAAAATTATACCAAGCCCAGGAAACCAAAACATGGGTCTGAAACGACTGGCTTACTCAGAACCCTTCGGTGTCTTTTTTCCATGAGGCAACGGGCACAGCCGTCTGCGGCCCAGGTCGCCAGTTTCATTGCTTCGGGCAGTCTGTCACTTCGAGCCCTGTCTTCTGGGCACCGGTCAATTTAGCCAGGAGAACATTCAGGTGCTCCGATGCCTCCTTTTCTCCGCTGGCGGCAGCTTTCTGAAACCACTTGCAGGCCTCAATCGGATCGAGCGTCACACCCTCGCCAATCTCATGGAGGAGTCCTAAATGGTATTGAGCTTCTGCAAAACCTTTCTCCGCTGCCTTACGGAAAAGGTCCACAGCTCCGGGTAAATTCTTTTGTGTCCCCTGCCCCTTCTTCATCAGAACCGCCAGCTTTGTCTGGGCAACGGGCAATTCCCTGGAAGCTGCTTTGCGATACCACGTGACGGCTTTGGCGAAATCTTGCTCGATCCCTTGACCGGTTTCATAACAGTACCCAAGGTTATACTGGCTTGTCGCGTGCCCAGAAATGGCTCCGTGTTGAAAAAAGTGAACTGCTTTCTGGGCGTCTTTGGGTACTCCCAGACCTTCCAAATAGCAGTGGCCCAGGTGACATTCCGCTACAGGCTGATGCTGGTCGGCGGCCAGGCGATACCACTTAATCGCCTGTTCCATGTTCTGCGCAACCCCCGTGCCCATGTGATAGAATATCGCGATGTTGCACTGCGCTGCTGCATTTCCTTTTTCCGCAGCCTCCAGATAATGCGCGGCAGCTTTGGCTAAGTCCTTCGGCACACCCAGACCATTGTGATAAGCGCGTCCAAGGTTGTTAACCGCGTTGGCACTACCTCGGCTGGCAGCAAGCTCGTACATTTCCTTGGCTTTTTGGAGGTCTTTCTCGACCCCATGCCCATTTCCAAAATAAGTGCCCAATCGAAATGCCGCTTCAGCGTGGCCATTTTCGGATGCCAAACTGTGCCATTTGAATGCTTCCTTAAAATCCTGATTGCCACCCTCGCCCTCGCGGTAACATTCGCCCAGCCGCCATTGTGCATCGGCGTCCCCTTTTTCCGCTGCTGCTTTTAGCTTCCTGGCCAATGCCGCGGGGCTCGGTGGAAATGGATATCGCTCGCTCTCCGAGATGAATTCGATCTCAAAGCCTGCGCGCTTTGTTCCGTCTAGAAGTTCGAAAACCTGATATGACCCATCTCCGAATCCTGAACGGACGAAGGGCATCACGGCTTCCGTCCCGGGGGCCAACACCGCAATTCCATGGCTGTCCGATTCCTCAATCGTCCCGCTTATCTTCTCGTAAGAGGCCTCATCATCATTTCCCCATGCTTTTAAAAATACCTCATAATCACAGCAACCGGTCATCGCTGTATCTGTCCAAGTTTTCCCAAGCTCCGGCCCAAGTTCTGGCTGCGTGCCTTTCAGAGAGACCCGCAGGCGCGATATACGGGCGTCGCCTCCATAATCGATGCATTTGGCCCGAACCTCGTATTGCCCAGGCGGAGCCTCAATTAGTAGGCCGTCCTCGGCCGATGGAACAAAGCTCGCATCTACGACCAAGAATTGTGGTCCGCTTAGCTTGATCTCATAAAGATCGAGCCATTCAGTTTGCTTGCCCTGACACCCTTGCTCTGCTTCGCCAGTTCGTTCGGCGCTCACGTAATCCTGCAATTTCATAAGGCTCTTTCCTTCGTTGCAGTTCAATTCAAACACCGCCATCTGCGTTGGCGCTCTCGCCAGCGCATCTTGCGGCTCAACCGGAAGGAAAACAATTGAATAACGTAAACCTCGGTAATCGGTTAGTGACGGCGGGCGCTGCCGCCTAAAGGCGGCGTTCCGCGTGTCCGGAACGCCGGCTTCAGCCGGCAGCCCCGTAGTCACTGAGGCATTACAAACCTCGGAAACCTCTTGCAGTCTGCGACCGTTCGCATATAACGGTCGCGAAAGATTTACACTTATGCGCTATTTGATTCTTCTGTTACTCACAGCGACACTGTCGTTTCCTGCCCTTGCAGGGGCCTCCACCAGCGCTTCCCGAAACAGCTCGGGTGGAACTCGGTGGGCGCTCTTCAGCGGAAAACATGCGAAGAAAGCCAAGAAGGCTCACAACGCCAGGCGCAGCAAGAAAGCCAGCAAACACCACCGCGCCAAGGCCAGCCATTGACCGGACAAGTGCTTTAAGGGCGGGAGCAGGGAGCCTTATTGATTGTTCATTGAGGGGTCATCGTTTCAGATGAGTCAGGTCCCATCCCGCCTGAAACAACAAAGATAACCAGGCAACCAAGGAGGAACCGAACGGAGCCGACGCTCACCGTTCCAGACCAAGAGTCCCTTCGTTTCCTTCGTTAGCTTCTTCTGTGAAGGGTCCTTTGTGCGTTCGCCTGCGGCGACATGCGCAATGAGGAGATATGAAGAGTTTAGTGCCCGCCGAACAGTTTCTTCATCATCTCCGGCCCGTTTTCGATAAAGATCAACAGCACACCCATGAGCGAGCCGCCGGCGATAACGCCCGAGGCAACCGGGTATGTAAATTCCTCCGCGTTTTTGGGCGCTTTCCTGGTCCAGACCCAGGCGATCAGGGCGCCGAGGAAAAACAGGAAGCTGTAATACCAATGGAAGGTCCACGCCAGGCCTGCCCCTGCGGCGGAGGGGAAGTACTGCTGCTTTTTGGGAAAGAGAATGGGCAAGAGGGCCATGACGACACCGACGGCGGCGCCAATCTCGATAGAATGGCGCTTGACCGGGTGCAACTCGCCAATCCCTCGGCTCATGGCCAGGGCCACCGCACGCCAGGTCTGCGCGGCGGGCGCCGGGAACTGGTCGGTGCCGAGGACTTTGTCGTTGGGCACAAGGACTGAGAAGGCCAGGACGGTGACGAGCGTGCCGATAAAGATGCCGGAGAATTGGGCGAGGAATTGTTTGCGAGGATTGGCGCCGAGAAGGTAGCCGCTTTTGAGATCAGTCAGGAGGTCCGCTGAGGAGATAGCGGCGCTCGACACGATATTGGCGCTCATCAGTGTCGTTGTGGCGCTGCCCGGATGAATGGCCCCGATGCTCATTTGAGTCAGGTGCCCCATCGCGCCGACCGGAGTGGTATCGGTCTCGCCGGTCACGCGACAAGCCACCAGCGCCAGCAGAAACGAGAGGACCAGGGCCAGGGCAGCAATCCAGTAGGGAATGTCAAAGGTGGCGTGCGCCAGAAAGCTCAGGGCAATGAGCGAGATGACCTGGCCCGCTAGATACCAGCTCATCGGGGCCTCGATGGCTTCGAGCGCGTCCTGAGTCTGATCGGCGCGCTTGAACATCTTGCCCAGGTTGCGAAAGGCCCGCAGCGATGTTTTCCATTGAAACAAAAAATTCAATAGACCGGAACTGACCATGCAGGCGGTGCCGCCCCAGAGCGTCCACTGCACCACTACTTTGAAGCCGGACCCGACGATAAGACCATGGGCTTGCAGGATCGGCACGAAAACCGCCCAGCACAGCGTGCCGCTGATGAGCATGCTCAGGCATACGCGCATTCCGGTAATGGCGCCCGCGGCCACAAAAATGGAATCCCATGAAAAGACGGTGGTCCGCCCGGTCCAGACCTTGAACGTTTCCTGGCCAAAGAGCAGGGCCTGCAATTTATCCAGCAGTGCGGTGCTGGACCAGTTTGCCAGGTGTGTTCTCGTGAAATGGTCTAGCAAGGCCAAGCCATCAGACCAAAGCTTGTCCAGTGCGGCCAATAACCCCGCTATGCCAAGGGCTTTGGCCGCCCGCATGCCTTTGGAGCCATGCGAGTGCAAGGCGCGCAAGGTCTCGGCTGCAGCCGTGCCGCTGGGAAATCGCAACTGCTCGATATTGATCATTTGCCGCTTCATCGGGATGGCCATCGTCACACCGAGCACAGCAAGGAAAAACACCCAGGCCAGCGTGAGGGTAAAAGGCAGAGGCTTGCCAGTGATGAGTATGAAAGCCGCAAAAGCTGAGATAAGAGTAGTGCCGGTCGAGTAGCCGGCGGCGCTGGCGGTGGACTGCATGCAGTTGTTCTCGAGAATGGTCATCTGAGTCTTGGCGATACCGAGCTTGTGAAAAGTGGTCCAGATCGAGTAGGACAGGATGCAGGCGGTGATGGCGACGCCAAAACCCCAGCCGGACTTGAGTCCGATATACAGATTGGTCAGCGACAGGACGCTGCCGAGGACCGAGCCCATCAGCGCCGCGCGCCAGGTAAGTTGGGCCAGCGTATCGCCTCGGCCTCGATAGACCTTTTCATACCATTGCCGCTCGATTTCGTCGGGTGTGCCCTTAAACCCTTCCACTTGCAGCTCGAAATTGGCGTAAGGACCGGTTTCGGCTTGGTTTTGCTCGGCATCGGCAGGCTTGCTCGGATTCTGACTCATTCAGACGGCTCAGTGATATTGCTGCAAGGGCTTGACCCCATAACCGCTCTTTCGCAGGGCGGCTATCCCCAAGGCGGCGGCCTTTGCTCCGCTTAACGTCGTCATAATAGGGGTGCCTGTATAGACGGCTGTTGTGCGTATCTTCACCTCGTCAGCGCGGGGAGTTTGACCGGCAGGGGTGTTGATCAGAAGCTGGATTTCGCGGTTCTTCAGCAAGTCAAGGGTGTTCGGACGGCCCTCGGCCAGTTTAAAAACGTGCGCCACTTTCAGTCCGGCTTTCTCGAGCACCGCCGCTGTGCCTGCGGTGGCAACCAACTCGAAACCAAGGTCAGCAAAAAGCCGGGCCACCTCGGCCACCTCCGCCTTGTGCGCATCGCTCACGCTCAGAAAGACCCGCCCGCTCAGGGGCAAGGGGCCGCCGGCGGCCATCTGCGATTTGGCATAGGCGATGCCCAGGTCAGCATCCAACCCCATGACTTCGCCCGTCGAGCGCATCTCGGGCGAGAGCAGGATATCTTGTCCGTGAAACCGGTTAAACGGAAACACCGACTCCTTCACCGTCCAATACTTCGGCCAGACTTCCTGAGTGAAACCAAGGTCTTTGAGAGTTCTGCCCGCCATGACCTTGGCTGCGAGCTTGGCCAAGGGCACACCGATGGCCTTGCTGACAAATGGCACGGTGCGCGAGGCGCGCGGGTTGACTTCGAGGACATAGACGGTTTCCCCTTTGACGGCGTATTGCACGTTCATGAGGCCGATGACCTTGAGTTCGCGCGCCATGGCGTGGGTGTACTGGCGGATGACTTCGATGACCTTTTCAGAAAGGGTATGGGGCGGCAGCACCATGGCCGCATCCCCGGAATGCACGCCGGCAAATTCGATATGCTCGAGCAGGCCGCCAATCACAATTGTCCCCTGGGCAGGATCGCTCATCCGCCCCACATCGGCAATACAGTCCACATCCACTTCGGTAGCGTCTTCGAGGAATTTGTCCACCAGCACAGGCCGTTCCGGGGAGGCCTCGACGGCAAAGCGCATATAGTGCTGCAACTCGGAATTGGAATAGACAATCTGCATCGCCCGGCCCCCGAGGACGAAACTGGGCCGCACGAGAATGGGGAAGCCCAATGTGCTCGCCACGGCCAGCGCTTCGGTTTCATTGGTTGCTATCCCATTGGGAGGTTGCGGGATATTTAACTTGTGCAGCATGGCCGCAAAGAGCTTGCGGTCCTCGGCTATCTCGATCTCACGCGGCGAAGTGCCGATGATATTGACTCCATTCTCCTGCAACCCCTGCGCCAGGTTCAGCGGGGTCTGGCCGCCGAATTGGGCAATGGCCCCCCAGCATCCCTCGCGTTGATAGATATGGAGCACATCCTCCAGGGTCAGCGGTTCGAAATAGAGCTTGTCGCTGGTGTCGTAATCGGTCGAGACGGTTTCGGGATTGGAGTTGACCATCAGGGTCTCGAATCCTTCTTCCTTCAGCGCAAAAGCGGCGTGAACGCAGCAATAGTCAAACTCAATTCCCTGACCGATGCGGTTGGGGCCGCCCCCAAGAATCATCACCTTCCGCCGCTCACTCCGATCCACCTCATCATCGCCCCGGTCGTAGGTTGAGTAATAGTAAGGCGTGTAGGCCTCGAACTCGGCTGCGCAAGTATCTACCAGCCGGTAACTAGGCACCAACCCAACCTTGTTTCGCAGGGCCCTAACCTCCCCTTCAGTCTGGCCGGTTAAAAACGCGATTTGCCGATCGGAAAAGCCGAGCGACTTGGCTTTGGCGAGCCGGTCGAGGTTCAATTGACTCGCCTCCCGTCCCCACTCGCCCTCGTCCTCGTTCTCGAAAGCCCCGAAAAATCCAGGACGAAGGACCAGGACGAAAACGAGGAGGAGAGGGAGCCGTCCATTTTCAAAATGCGCTCTCAGGCCCGCGGTGGCAGCTTTTTCTCGACTTTGCTCTTCTCCAAATCGACATATTTAGGCAATCCGCCCTCGATTGGAAACCGGACTTCTCCTTCGATGAGAGGTTGGGCGTATTCGACAAACTTTGTGTTTGGAAGGAATCCATCCTCGCTGATCCAATCGCGAGGGACAAAATGCTCGACATTGGCGATGTCGGCCAGGGGTTGCAGCCCAGTGGCCCAGCGCACGGAACCGGTGGTTTGATCGCGAACAATTTTTACCATGAACCCGCTTTGACCGGACACCGCGGCGCGCACAGCGGCTTCCCCGCAAGCAAAGGAGTTATTGGCATCGGTGAGGCTGGCGAGGTGCCCGGCGGCCCGTTGCGCGTAACCCAATTGCACGGTGCGGGTCTTGGTATTGAGCTTGCCTTGGACAAGTTGTTTGAGCTTTTCTGCTGCGCCGGCAAGCACCGGATGCCCGAAGGCGTCCAAACGAGTTTTATCGGCGCCGACCTCCTCGCCGGAGGCGTACTTGATGCCCTCGCCCACCACCACCAAACAATATCGGTGGGCATCGACGGTTTGCTTTACTTTTGCCAGAAATTTCTCCTCCTCGAAGACGAGTTCAGGCAGGAGAATAATATGGGGCGGATGAGCGGGGTTGCCGCGTTTGGCCAGCACCGTTCCGGCGGCAATCCAGCCCGCCGAGCGGCCCATGACCTCAACGATGCAGCAGGACCCATCGTCGGTGGCCATGCAGGCCACGTCAATGCCCACTTCCATCACGGTGGTGGCGTTGTATTTGATGGCCGAACCGTAGCCCGGGCAATTGTCCGTATGAGGCAGATCATTATCGATGGTTTTGGGGACACCGATGATGCGAAGCTCGTAACCGCGTTTGACAGCCTCTTCGTGAATCTTGTGAGAAGTATCCTGCGAGTCGTTGCCGCCAATGTAGAAAAAATAGCGGATGTTATGGGCCTGGAAAACTTCGAACAGGCGGTCCATATCCTGAGCGGCTTTTTCAGGTTTCCTCTTGAAATCAATCTTGTAACGGCAGGTGCCCAGTGCGGCGGCGGGAGAATAGCGCAAGGCCTGGATGGTTCGTGCCTTCTCATCGTTAATATCGAGCAGGTCCTCGCCCAGAATGCCCAGAATCCCGTTGGCTCCGCCATAAATCTCCTCGATAGCATCGTGGCGTCCGGCTTCCTGAATGACCCCAGCTAAACTGGAGTTAATAACGCAGGTAGGCCCGCCGGATTGAGCGACCAAGAGGTTTCCAACTAAATCTGCCATAGTTTTGTTTTCAACTGGACCGGTGATTCAGGGCCGGCCAAAGCGGAATTGAGGCGGAACGATGCCAATCGGCTGGGCGTCTGTCAAAGAGGAATTCACAACAGACTTCCATGCGGGCGGCACTTGCGCCATGATTTTGGGTATGGGCACCAGGAAATTGGCGTTGGGGGCGGCAGGATTCGCGCTTTTGTTGGCTCTGAACGCTTTGGCGGCCGACGTCGGGCATGGCTCGAACAGGGTCCAAGTCGCCGCCGTTCCGGCCACACCGAGCAGGCTCGCTGCGTTCCGGCTCGCTCCCGGTTTTAGGATCGAATTGGCTGCCGCCGAGCCAATGGTTTCGGCTCCCGTTGCGCTGGCTTTCGACGAGAATGGCCGGCTGTTTGTGGCTGAGTTGCCAGCTTCTCCCACTGGCGCGCAGCGGCCAGCACAGGGGCGTATTCGTTTGCTCGAGGCCCCCGATAAAAATGGAGTCTATCAAAAGAGCACCATTTTCGCCGAGGACCTTTCAATGCCTTCGGCGGTGGCCTGTTACGCCGGGGGTGTCTTCGTGGGGCTCACACCCGAAGTCCAATTCCTCAAGAGCACGAAAACCGAAGGCATCGCTGAAGTTAAAAAAGTGGTTTTGGCCGGTTTTGGGGGAACGAATGCCCCCAGCCAACGAGCCCTGTTGAACAATTTCAATTGGGGCCTGCAGAATCGCATCTATGGAGCGACCGCCGGCTTGGGCGGCGTCGTCATTTCGCCGAATTGGCCTGGAAATCCCATCTCCGTCGGCGGCTGCGATTTCTCCTTCAATCCGCGCACGCTGGCCGTTGTTCCGGAAGCGGGACCCGCTCAGTCCGGGCTGGCCTTCAATAATTTTGGCCGCCTGTTCGGATGCGATTTCTCTCGGCCATTGCGCGTGGCAATGTGCGAACCGCGATATCTTGGCCGAAATCCCTTTTTCCCAAGAGCGCCATGGATGATTGATGCGGCCAGCCCGGCCACAGCGTTGTTTGGCCTGCTGGCCTTGCCGCAGCAAACGGGGTTGTCTTCGCCGACTCGACTAACCGAGGTAGGAGGGGCTCGGCAGGTTAGCGTTCAGGGCGCAGCCTGGTTGACGGGCGCGCGCGGCTGCGTCGTTTGCCGTGGGAACATCTTTCCGCCCGGCTATCAGGGCAGTGTGTTCGTTGCCGTCCCTGATAGTCATGCCATTCATCGGTTTGTTGTGCATCAGGACGGCCTGAGCATTTCAGCCCAACGCCCGCCTGAAGAACCTTCCAGCGAGTTTTTGGTTTGCAGCGACCCTTCTTTCCGGCCCGAACAGATCGTCAACGGCCCGGATGGGGCGTTGTATGTAGCCGACCGGCAGGACCGAAGCGACCATGGGCGAATTTATCGAATTGTGCCGGAGAATTTTCGGCGCCCTGCTCTGCCGCAACTGGGCAAGGCAAGCACCTATGAACTGGTGTCCGACCTGGCGCATGCCGATGGATGGCATCGCGATACAGCCGCGCGCTTGCTCTTCGAACGAGGCGACCCCGCGGCCATACCGCTATTGACGAACATGGCCGATCATGCCCGGTTGTCCCTGGCCCGCCTCCAGGCCCTCCACACACTGAGCGGTTTGGATGCCTTGCGTCAGACTCAGGAGTTGAGGGCTTTAAGCGACCCCGATCCTCTCCTGCGCGAGCATGGGGTGCGCCTTGCCGAGAAACTTCTCACCAATGGCATCCCCTCTGACGAACTCTGGAACGCGCTAAAACCTTTGGCAACCGATCCATCTATCCGCGTGCGTTATCAATTGGCGCTCACGTTGGGGGCGGTCGGGCTTTCAGAGAAGCCCTCGATCCTGGCTCAAATCCTTAAACAGGACTTGGCTAATCCTTGGATTCAGACTGCCGTCCTCAGTTCACTGGCCGAAGGAAGCGCCGCATTGTTCGAGTTGCTGGCGAGCGATGCGCGATTCATCCGCGACCCGCAAGGATTCGAGTTTCTGCAGCAGCTCGCCTGTATGATTGGCACTCAAGGCAACAAAAATGAAGTCGCACAGGTCGTAAATTTCATTACGAAGGCGCGCTTGGAACGGATTGTCTCTTATACCGCGCTTTTCAAACTGGGCGAAGGATTGCGCCGAACACAGAGCTCGCTCGGGCTGGTGGATGCCCAAGGCCTGCTGCAGCCATTCTTTTTCCAGGCCCTCTCCGATGGAACGGATGCAAACCTTTCGGAGCCGGTGCGAGTTGCAGCCGTCCGCCTGGTTAGTGTCTCGACGCTTCGGTTCGACGAGACCGGGGATTGGCTTTTGCTTCTATGCAATCCACAGCCTTTTCCAGACTTGCAACAGGCTGCGATTGACGCTTTAGGCCGCTACGAAGACCCGCGCGTGCTGGCCGGTTTGCTCAATTCCTGGAGCGCCCTCACCCCTTCTCTCCGCATCCGCGCAGTAAGCGCCCTGCTCAGCCATACCTCGCGCGTGGCCGGAGTGCTCGCCGCCATTGAAGCAGGTAAAATCGCGCCCACTGACCTTTCCTGGGCGTTAATCAATTTCTTGCGGACCTTACCCGACCCGGCGCTCAGCCGGCGCGCGGTTCAATTGTTGGGCCCGGTCCCACTGCGGCGTCCTGAGGTGGCGCAACGCTTACAGGGGGCATTGCGCTTGAGCGGGATTGCAGATAACGGACGCAGTATTTTCCAGGCCCGCTGCGCTCAATGCCATCAAATCGCCGGGAACCGCCAGTTGCCGGGCCCCGATTTAGCAGGCGCCCGGACCTTGAGCAAAGCGGAGTTGCTGAGAAACATCATTGAACCCAGCGCCAATCTGGCGGCGGGGTTCCAAACCGTTGTAGTCACCACGCTCGAAGGTGAGAGTCGAGTTGGGGTTCTTGCTGATGACAATGAGGTCACCTTGACCCTGAACGAGCCTGGCGGGGCTCGGCAGGTCTGGCCCAAACTCAACGTTCTATCCGTGGTGATGCAGCCCTGGTCGCTTATGCCCAATGGCTTGGGGCAGGGTCTCTCGGTGCAAGACATGGCTGACCTTTTGAGTTATTTGGAAACGGCGCAACCGTAAGGAGGCAGAATCATCGGGAGCAGAACCACCAAACAGAAAAGAATCGTCCTTTATGATTCTATCCTCACATCATTCGGTCTTTAAGCAGAGGCCTAACATGGTTGTCAACCCGGTTTTGCTTTTCCTCGCCTTGCTGGTGTTGGGGCCGGGAGCATTGGCCGGGTATGCCGGGCCAAGCGAGGAACAGGCTGGGCCAAACCCAACCCCGCCCGCGAATGCCCGCCATTTTCGCGCAGCGCCTTACCCGCCCAGCCGCCTCATTGAGAGCATCGACTGGCATTGGGAGACCTATCAGACTTCCGCTCCAGGCAGCGATTTGTGGCCAATCACCTGGGGACCGGATGATCACCTTTATGCAGCCTGGGGCGACGGCGGCGGTTTTGGCGGCTCAGATTCCGATGGCCGGGTGAGCATGGGCTTTGCCCGTATTGAAGGAAGCCCCCAGAACTACCATGGCTTCAACATAAATGGCGGCAAAGACCCGGAACATCCCGCCTCCTTTCCAAAGAAGGGCAAAACTGGCGGAATTCTTTTTGTGGACGGCACACTCTACGCCCTGATCAATCTCCAGAATAACCCTTGGCCAAACGTGGACCACGTCCTGGCGTGGTCAACCAATGCGGGAGCGGCATGGACTCGGGTTGAATGGGTTTTCCCAAAAGGCCCCGGCAATTTCCAGCCAGCAAAATTCCTTCAATTCGGACCCGATTATACCGGGGTGCCAGCACACCTGGATGGTTTCGTGTATATTTATGGACCAAGGCAAGCGGCTCGCGCCGGCGAGGAGAAGGAACTATTCCTGGCGCGGGTGCCCAAACACCGGCTTCGCTCGCAAGGCGCATACGCGTTCTTTAAAGGTTTCGCTGCAGATCAGAAGCCTCTTTGGACCTCAAATGCGGCGCAGATGGCCCCTGTGTTTAAGGATGTCAATGGGGTCACCCCTTGCTCCGTTTCCTATGACCCGGGACTTAAGCGATTCTTGCTTACTAGCTTCCATACCGGACCGGGGCAGTTGGGGGTTTTTGATGGCCCAGAACCTTGGGGACTATGGACTACAGTGGAGTATCTCGAGGACTGGGGCCGCATGGGCCGGCTTGGAGAAGGATTGAGTTGCAGCTTCCCTCAAAAATGGATGAGCTCGGATGGCCTGAAGCTTTGGAGCGTTTTTAGCGTTTATGGCCCCGGCGCCAAAAAAGGCATCCAGGCCCATGACCGCTTCAATCTGATCGAAGCGACGCTGAAAGACCTGAAAGGGCGGTTGGCCAAACCTTCTCCTTAATTTGGCAAAGCCATGGATGGCTTCAATGGAATCTCACGGAGTTCGCCCCCCTGCAGGAATCACTCCCGGTTGCCATCCGTGAACCATTGCTGCAGGGCTTGATACTCTTTCGAGCTGGGCGTCAGCAGGCGCACTTTGGAATGGACTCCTTGGATTTGTCCCGCGGGGGCTTGGTACAGGCGCGCGCCTTCGGCCAGAGCGCTGAGATAATCCGTGGGCGGGCTGCCGTTGCGGTCAGCTAAATCAGGCATGGCCCCATAGCCATGGCAGGAGTTGCAGGCGCCTGAGTCGTAGCTCTTTCGGAAAATGGCGCGCAGGTTGTCTGCGAGGTATGAAACCTTGGGTACGGCTGAAGCGGCTTCTGAGGGGTTGCTCCAGCCGGCCGCTGTGTGCGCAAAAACATAGAAGGTGTAATCCTGTCCGCAATTGCCTTCCGGATAATTGCAACTGGGCAGATTCGTCACGAGCGCCGCAGTGCCCGTGGCAAACAACGATTTCATGAAGCGGCTGCCTTTATAGACATCGATGCGGTATTGATCGATGGCGCAGCCATGGTTGGCCGGCTTGTTCCACAAGACAACCAGCCGTGCCCCAAAGTCCTTCGGGAATGACAACAACGGTTTTTGGGGTGCGTCGGGCGGCGCTTGAGGGGTCACAAGGTTTGATTCAGCAGAGGCCAGGCTGGGACCCGCGGCGTTGCTGGCTGTCACGCTGAAGGTGTAGCTCACACAATTGGGAATGCGGGTAAAACTGACGGAAGTCAGGCCCGTGCTGGCCGGGAGGTTCGTTTCAAAATGACCCGGACTGGAAACGATTTTATAGCTGGTGATGGGAATGCCGCCATTGGTGGCGGGCGACTGCCACGTTACCTTTGCAAACTGGTCTCCACTCTCTGCGCGGATGCTGATGGGCGATGAGGGCGCGGTAATACCCAGGTCCGTGATTCTTAATCGCATAAAGCGCGGGGCGGGGCCGGGCGCCGGAGCGTTGTCATGCACCTGCAACAAGGCCGGAGTGTTTTGCTCGATTGTCGTGCCGTTGGTTGTCCAACTAAACGCATTGGCCGGATCGCTGGTGACTTCCACCGCAAAGGCCACATCCCACGCCTTTGGGTTCCGGGGAATAGTCAGGCGCAAGTGGCCGGTTTTAATATCGGCTGTCATGGCGCTGCCGGACGGGGCCAAAGGGTTCAAATCCAAAGCGTATTCGAGCAGATTCGGTATGCCGTCGTGGTCCGGGTCGGCTGTGTCCGCCGCGCTTTTTGCGTTTTCTATTGTGCCAAAATAGGCCAGACGCCAGGCCTGCAACGGTGAGAGCGCGAAGGCTGGGAGTGAGATCAGAACGAACAAAGCCAGAAACACAATGCAACGTCTATCGCAGCGCCTGGCATTCTTCATGGTGTCAAAGCTCCCGAACTACTAATGCCCAATTGGCCTGTTTAGGCAAGTGGGGCGTTAACAGAAGGGGCGTTAACAGAAGCAAACGAAGGAAACAAAGAAGCGAACGTGGGCGGAGAAGGGGCGGCCTTCGTTCCTTCGTTTGCTTTTGTTAATACCGCTTCTGTTAAAGCTCGGCCGAATCGAGGGCCTTTTTGATCGCGGCGATGACCTTGCGCTGGACCGAGAGCGGTTTGCCGGCTATGCGCGCGCCGGCGGCGGCCATGTGCCCACCCCCGCCGAACTGGGCAGCGATTTCATTGACGTTAATTTTTTGGCTTTTCGAGCGCAGGCTGATGCGCGTCAATTCGGGCTCGATCTCCTCGAAGACGCACGCGACTACCACTGGTTCGATAGCACGGACATGATCGATGAGGCCTTCGGAATCACAGCTCTGGGCGCCGGAACGGGCGAAGTCGGCTTTCTTGAGCCAGAAATAACCGATTTGGTTCTGATGCGTGAGGCGGAAATGATTATAGACGTGCTTGAGCAACCGCACACGCGACAGGGGATAAGACTGGTACACTTCATCGCAGATGCGCGCCAGGTCGGCCCCGCGCCGGACCAATTCCGCCGCCGTATGAAAAGTGCCAGGCCGTGTCGTGGCGTACTGGAACGAGCCGGTGTCGGTTGAGACAGCGGCAAAGAGGCAATCGGCAATGGTTTTGGTGATCGGCCACTTGGCAATCTTAAGCAAATGGAAGATGAGTTCGCCGGTGGAAGGTTCACGGCCTGAAACCCAATTCAGATCACCATATCGCGTATTGCTTTCATGGTGATCGATGTTGATCAGGGTCCGCCGGGCCCCTATGAACGACCCCACCTTGCCCAACCGGTCGAAACTAGCCGCATCGGTCGCCACCACGCAATCAAACTTCAAGCCGCGCTTGGGTTTTTGAATGGTGTGGTCCGGGTCCAGGAACTTGTACTTTTGCGGAATACAGTCTTCATTCCAACAGCAGACGTTCTTGCCTGCATTCTCCAGCGCAAGCGTCAGGCCCAGTTGCGACCCCACGCAATCGCCGTCGGGCCGAATATGGCCCACAACACAGAGGTTGCTGCTGTTCTCGATGACTTCAATGATGCGGCCAATTATTTTGGGGTGAGGTTTCATCCGGTGCCATCTTTGATGACCAGTGCCTTTATCATTTCCTCATCGCGGTTTTGGCCGAACCGGAGTGATTGGCCGTGACGCCAGCGGAAAGGCCGATGCGATGCCGTCTGCACAGCTATTCGGTTGTGCTCGGATTGGATTTTTCGAGCTCCTCGATGATCTGTAAAACGCGGTTGCCGCGGGCGACGGAATCATCGATCAAGAACTTAAGGGTGGGGGTGTATTTGAGCACAACCGCACGGGCGACCAAACCCTGAATGCGTTTGCGGTGCCGGCTGAGCAGGTCCAGGCCGCGTTTTTGCTGCTCCGCAGTCCCCAGAATGCTGATAAAGACAAGCGCTGAGTGCAAATCCCCAGCCACATCCACATCGTTGACGCTAACCAGACCGGCTTCGCTGACGGGAAACTCCCGCCGAATGACTTCGCCGATCTCGCGTTTGAGCAACTCGCGCACTCGTTGGAGCCGTAGAGAAGGCATAAATTCATCGAACCTTAAATGAGAAACCAACGCATAACGCCCTGTGAGGATCGATCGTTGAGCCTCTTCAAAATGAAATGCCTCAGTTTTGCCGCGCGGTTCATAGCTTTTGCGCCACCTTCTCAACCGTATAACATTCGATATTGTCTCCAACCTGGAACTCGCTGAAACCCTCGATGCGGATGCCGCACTCCATCCCGGCGCGCACTTCATTGACCTCGTCCTGGAACCGGCGAAGCGATTGGGTCAGGCCCTCGTAGATAATCTCCTTGCGCCGGCGAATGCGCGCTTTGCCTTTGACAATCCGCCCGCTCACGACCATGCATCCGGCCACCGGGGCGCCTTTTGAGAGCTCAAAGATTTTCCGGACCTCGGCGACACCCGCCGTGACATCCTTGAGGAGTGGTTCGAGCAATCCCGCCATGCCTTCTTTGACCTGGTCAATCAGTTCATAGATGATGGCATAGAGCTTAATCTGCACGCCTTCGTGCTTGGCCTTGTCGGCCACTCCGCTATCGACCCGGGTATGGAACCCCAGAATCACGGCTCGCGAGGCAGAGGCCAAGGCAACATCTGATTCGGTAATAGTGCCCACGGCGCTGTGAATGATCTCGAGAGCTACCTTGTCGGATTCAATTTTCCTCAGCGCCTCGACGATCGCTTCAACCGAGCCCTGGGTATCGGCTTTAACAACGACCCTGAGGGCCTTGGAGGTAGTCGATTCAAGCTGAGCGAAGAGGTTTTCGAGGGTGACTTTCGCCCTGGGTTGTTCCTGTCCCAGCGCCTTGGCTTCGAGCGCCCGTTGCTCAGCCAGATCGCGGGCGGCTTTCTCATCCTCAACGACGCTGAACTCCAATCCCGCCTCGGGCACTCCATTCAAGCCCAGCACTCGCACAGCCACCGAGGGGGCCGCCTCCTTGAGCCGCTTGGCTTCCTCATTAATCAGAGCGCGCACTCGCCCATAGTACTGGCCGCAGATGATCACATCCCCAACACGCAGAGTGCCTTTGCGCACCAGCACGGTGGCGGTCGGACCGCCGGGCTCCAAGCCGGACTCGATGACATTGCCCTTGGCGCGGCGGTTGGGGTTGGCCTTGAGCTCGAGCAGGTCGGCCTGCAGCAACAACATTTCAATCAGTTTATCCACTCCCTGTTTTGTCAGGGCAGAGACATCGACAAAGATGGTGTCGCCACCCCAATCATCGGGGACCAGGTCCTTATCCTGCAGTTGCTTGCGAACCTTCAGCGCGTCAGCGTTGGGATGGTCCATTTTATTGACCGCAACCAGAATTGGGACCTTGGCAGCCTTGGCGTGGTTAAGCGCCTCGATGGTTTGGGGCATGACGCCGTCATTGGCCGCTACCACCAAAACCACGATATCAGTCACATTGGCGCCCCGTGCCCGCATCGAACTGAAAGCGGCATGGCCGGGAGTATCCAGGAACGTAATCTGCGCCAATTCGTTTTTCCGCTCGGGATGTGGGAAGGAGATCGTGTAGGCGCCGATATGCTGGGTGATACCGCCAGCCTCGCCGGCAGCCACATTGGACTTGCGAATCACATCCAGCAGCGTCGTTTTCCCATGATCGACATGCCCCATGATGGTGACCACCGGCGCGCGCGCAACCAGTTCTTCGGGTTTATCTTCGACATCCAGCTCCACCTTTTTGATCGGAGCATGCACTAGCCCGCTGCCGCGCTCGCGTTTCTCGACCTCGAACCGGTAGCCGTAATTGGCGCAAACCTTTTGGGCAACCGGCTCTTCGATGTACTGGTTCACCGTGGCAAACACGCCTAATTGCATCAGGTCCGCAATAATTTTGAAGGGCTTTTGTTTGAGCTGCTCGGCCAACTCTCGCACTACAATGGGCGGTTTTATCGTGATTACCGGCGCCTCAGGCGGCAATTTCGCCGCCTCGGGCCTTCCGGCCTGCTTGGGTTGGGAAGGAAACTTCGCAGTCGGAACCGCAGGGCCGGAGGGAGCGGGCGCGCCACGGACCGTCCGGATGTCGCCGCGTTTGTGAATCTCCGGGCGCCTGTGCTCGGCAGGGCGCTGCGGCAGCTTAACGGCGCTGGGTTTTTCGCTCGATTTCAATACCGGCTTGCTGGGCAAATTGATGAAGCCCACCTTATCGCCAACTTTAGGCCGGGGTGGCGGGAGCGGAGCGGCAGGCGGGGCTGGAGCGGGAGCGGGAGGCGGGGGTGGTGGCGGGGCCTCCTCGACCTGGGGCTCATGGGCCGGAGCAATGGCTTCGGGAGCCATAGCCGGCGCTTCTTCCACCATCTGGGAAGCTTCAGCCGGGGCGTTTTCGGGCTCGAGGACGGCGGTGCTGGTAGCCGTAGTGACAATCGTCTCAGGTTCCTGGGCTAAGGCCTCTGCAGGCGGCGGGTTAACGATTGTGATGGGCTCGTTTGCAAGAGGGACCGCCTGAGCGGCAACGGGCGGAGCAGCCGGAGAGGACGGTTGAGGATGCAGCAGAATTAACTGCTGTTCGAGGTATTCGGCGGTGATCTTATCCAGCGAACTCGAGGCGACTCGCGCGGCGGCAATGCCCAATTCTTTGGCTTTGGCAAGAACTTCTTTGTTCTCCAAGCCGAGTTTTTTTGAAATGTCGTAAATACGAACGGGCATAAATCTCTAACTCTTCGGGCGGGCTTTGCCGTACAGCCTTCATAGGCTTGGTTGCCAAAACACCGAAACTTTCTTTTTTGTCATACTCAGCCGGAAACCGGCGCTTCGCCGACCTTTATGGTGCGGCGGGCCGCTTCCGCGCGAGCCGCTTCCAAAATGGACGCTGCCTGCTCGCCTACCTGCGCTATTCCAGCCAAATCGCTCACGTCGGCCTGCAATAAATCTTCCAAACGGGTCAAGCCGTGATGGACCAACACATCGGCCTGCTCACGAGAGATGCCGGGAATGGAGGCCAGCAGCTCCACCGCCTCGGCCACCTTTTCTTCAAAACCTTTGGTCACCACCACTTCCGCTACAATATCCACTTGCCAGCCCGTCAGCTTCGAGGTTAACCGCGCATTCTGACCCCGTTTCCCAATCGCCAAAGAAAGCTGATCCTCGCTGACAATAATCTTAACCCTTTTGTTGGTTTCGTCGATCTCGAACGACTTCAACTTGGCGGGCGCCAGGGCATTTGTAATAAACATCCGCACGTTGGGGTCCCAGCGGATGATGTCCACCTTCTCGTTATTCAACTCGCGCACGATGTTTTTCACGCGCTGGCCGCGCAGTCCAACGCAGGCGCCCACCGGATCGACCTTCTCATCGCGCGTCCACACCGCCAGCTTTGTCCGAAACCCGGGCTCGCGCGCGATTCCTTTGATTTCAATGGTCCCATCGTTGATTTCAGAGACTTCGAGCTGGAACAGCTTCAAAACAAAACGCGGGTCTGAGCGGGAGAGAATAATCTCGGGGCCATGGGGACCCTGCTCGACTGCTTTGACATAACACCGGATGCGCTCCCCAACCTGGTACTCCTCGCTCGGGACCCGTTCGCGATTGGGCAACAGCGCCTCGTACTTCCCAAGGTCCACCAGCACATCCGAGCGCTCGAAACGACGCACCGTCCCGCTGATGATATCCCCGACCCGATCTTTGAATTCTGTAAAAATCAGCGCCTTTTCCGCCCGCCGAATCTGCATCATCAGCGCCTGCTTGGCATATTGAGCCGCAATCCGTCCAAAACCGACGGGAGTCACCTCCACTTCCAGTTCTTCCCCCACCTGGGCATCGGGTTTAATGCGGCGCCCGTCGAAGACGGAAATCTGATCGTGCTTGGAAATGACCTTTTCCGAAACAATGAGTTTGGCAAAAGCCCTGATATCGCCGGTTTTCTGGTCGATGACCACACGCAATTCCCTGGCCGGCCCAACCGCCTTCTTTGCAGCCGACAACAACGCCTCCTCGACGGCCCCAACCAGGATTTCCCGGTTGATTCCTTTCTCTCGTTCCCAAAACTCCAACACTGCTAAAAAATCGGCGTTCATACGTCTTTTCAATGAACGGTCCCCCTTCCAGGGGAACAAAAAAGTCGGCAGATTGAACTCTTCCGACTTTGGCGCGCTGGACAATCCAGCAATCTTTACCGTTCTCTACTAGATTAGGTCTATAGACAAAACCAGTCAAGCCCTAAACCTTTCGCCTTTCGATTAGGGCACATCCCCACACGACCGGCGCGGTAAGGCGGAACGCAACGCGGGAAACATTTTGCAATTTAATGCAGCCTGCTCCACCCTTCGGGAGCATGACACAACCGCTAGCGCTCGTTCTGTATGAGAGATTATTGCCGGGCAGCCAGCTTGTCAACCGCCTGCAAGACTTAAAGTATCGTGTTCAAACCCTTTCGGACCCTGCCCTCCTGGTCGAGGTCGCCCAGCAAGCCAAACCCATGGTGGTCCTGGCCGATCTCGAACCAGCCACCAATAACGTTTGCGAGGCGATTACCCGGCTCAAGGCCAACCCGGCAACAGGGCATTTGCCGGTCATAGCGTTCGCGGCGGGGCAGGTCGCCACGCTTCAAAGCGCAGCGCAACAGGCTGGGGTCACCCTGATGGTCAGCGAAACGGCCATTCTTAACCACCTGCCCCAGGTTTTGGAACAGGCGCTCCAGGTGGAGTAGCCCGCTACCATTTCAGCGTAGGAGGCAGGTACTCCTTTATCAGCTCATCGTAGAAGGGCCGCAACTCGTTCAGGTTCGGCTTTTGCTGATTCTTGGTATATAGGTCGTAGGGATTGAAGGCCCGGACCCAGCGAAACATCTCCCGGTCCTGGTCATTCATCAGGTAATCATATTCCCCGTCGCGATGAGCCGGGTAAAAGGAATGATACCGGATCATGTAGAGGGCCTCGGTCGGCAGGTAGTCCTTCACCACACTATATAGATACTCGTCGTGACCCCATGACATCCTCACTTTGTCCAGCCCGCAATGCTCCTCATAATTGCCCAACCGGCTCTGAAACTGCGGATTCTCCCGGTCCGGGTTATCGCTGAAAAACTCGTGAAAGACGATCTTGTCCGACCAGGCGCAGCCGACCGGGAAGGTATCGCCTACGACGGCCCATTGCGGCTCCCCAAACAGGCAGAGGATTTTGCCCAGGTCATGAATAAGCCCCGCTAAAATGAACCAGCGCGGGTGGCCGTCTCTGCGGATTTGTTCCGCCGTCTGCAGCAGATGGTCCAACTGCGACAGGTCCGTGTCGGGGTCGCTATCATCGACCAGGGTGTTCAGGAATTCCAGCGCCTCCCACGTGCTCATCTGCTTGCGGCTTAAAGACAGATACTCATTGCGTTTGCCCTGAACAAACCCATGCGTCTGGTAGCGATGGTTGAGCCGGTAAAACTCCCGCACCGAAGGGCGGGCATTCGCTTCGTAGTTGCGGAACTGCTCTTTCTTTTTTTCGGGATTAACCGTCTGAAAAGGTTTGGCTGCCGGTTCAGCCTCCGGGTAGCGCACTTTCAGGAAATCCTCCCACTCTTCGAGCGTGCCCAGCGGGCGATTGGAATCATTCATAGCCGATAAAGGATTAATTATGGTTGCCATTAGTATTTAACCTGCCTGACCCGGTTTGGCAAGGGGGAGAAAGCTTCGATTGAGATTTGATAGAAAATTGCTTTTGGCTGCGCCGGAGAAGATAAAAATGAACCTCCTGTCCCAGCCGCGGAATGTTTGGGGCCACGATATCCTCGACGAAGGACCCCGTCTTTTGCGCAATTTCGCCCCATTGCTTCTGCGATTGCATACGCCACTGCCGCATTTCGGCGATGTCCTGGTGAACCTCAGAAATGAAACTGGTCAGCACAGTTTCCAGCCGGTCCATTCGTTCCGCGAGCCCTTCATGGCATATTTAAAGCATACGGTCTCAGGGCTTCTTAGCAAGCGATCTTGGCAATATCAACCTCTGGCGCGCAGGCGAAGTTGGTCCACCCCCACCGCCAGAATGATGACAGCGCCGATGATGATTTCCTGCATGTAGGTGGGCCAGCCCATCTGGTTGGAGCCATTGCGCAGCACCGCCATCGTCAGGGCGCCGATCATGGAGCCCAGGATGCTGCCGCTGCCGCCGCTGAGGCTCGCCCCGCCGATGACCACCGCTGCAATGATGTCCAGTTCCAACCCGATAGCCACCGTCGGGTCGCCTTGAGTAAGCCTCGAAAGCTGTAACAGCCCCGCCAAGCCGAAGAAAATTCCCGCTACACTGTAGATGAAAACCTTTTGTAGCTGGACGCGGATGCCGCACAGCCGAGCGGCGTTTTCGTTGGAACCCAGCGCGAAGAGATACCGGCCAAAGACGGTCTTGCGCATCACGATGCTCATCAGCACGGCCAGCCCGATGGTTATCCAAACCCCGATGGGCACCGGAAACAGCCGGGTAGGGTCCTTTAAGTCCATGATGTTGTTGATGACCGAATCGGGGGCGCTGACCGTTTGGTTATCGGCCAGCCATTTGGCCGTGCCCCTCGCAACCCCCATCATGCCGAGGGTCACAATAAAAGGCATCATTCGCAGCCCTCCGATAACCAACCCATTGAGCAAGCCGACCGCCACACCCACGGCGATGCTCAGGGTGGCCGCCAGCCAGACCGAGTGGCCCTTGAGCAAAACAACCGCCCCCACCACGCTGGCCAGGGCCACAACCGAGCCCACGCTCAAGTCGATTCCACCGCTGACAATGATGATCGTCATGCCCAACGTGCCTACCGCTACGATAACGGTTTGGGTCAGGATGATTTTGAAATTGGCCCCGGTCAGGAAAAATGGACGCACACTCGGGCTTAAAGAGAATAATCCGACAACCAGCAAAAGGCCCAGGAAAGGGCCTGCGACATTGAGCAGGCGCCGCCAGGTCATCGCCCTCGATGGCGGGCGGGAGGCGGTTTCGTTTTGCTGGTCCGTCAGCGGGCCCAAGCCGCGCCACTTCCAAAATGGCCATTTGGTGTTTTGAACCGGGAAACTCATTTCAAATAGCGGTCGATGGGTGGATAGAGCAGTTCCTTGATTTCAGGCTCATTCATGTTTTCTGGCGTCACCAGGACGACCCCAGTATCGATGCGCTTTTGCACCTTCTGGCCCTGCAAGTATTTAATGGCGGTTTCCACTCCCAAGTAGCCGATCAACATCGGATTCTGCACCACCACCGCCTGAATATCCCCGTTCTTCATGTCCACTACAGATTGTGAGCCGGCGTCAAATCCGATCATTTTCACTTTCCCCCCGGCCAGGCCAAGGTCACGCAAGGCCTTGGTCATCGCAATGGTGGGGGCTTCACAAGGGCAAAAAACGCCGTTGACCTCGTGGCCAAAGCGATTGAGCAGGTTCTGAGAGGCCTGGTAAGCCAATTCGCGAGTGGCTCCTGCATGTTGTTCCGAAGAAATGAGCTTAATCGACGGATATTTTGATTTTAGAACCTCGAGGAAACCTGCTTCCCGCGCCTCCGTGCTGGCAGAGCCGACTTGGTATCGCAACAGGATGACATTGCCCTTGCCCTCGAGCAGTTTGCCCATCTCCTCTCCCGCCAATTGACCGCCCTTATAATTATCTGTCGCCACGAAGCTGACGTAATCCTTGGAATGAAGGGCCGAGTCGATCACCACGACCGGCACCCGCGCCTCGAGCGCGTTGTGAACTGGCCGCACCAGGGCCTGCGAATCCAGCGGCGCCAGCACAATAGCGCTGACGCGCCGGGCCATGAAATCCTCGACAACTTGAATCTGCTGGTCGCGATCATCTTCGCGCAAGGGCCCCTTCCAGAGAATCTCGACAGAGGTCCCGGCGGCCCTCAGCTCTTGTTGGGCCTTAATGGCGCCGGCATTGATGGATTTCCAGAACTCATGGGTGGTGCCCTTGGGGATAACCGCGATGGTAAAGGCGGGGTTGGCGGCCAGCGCGCCGGACAGGCCGGCGCATACCCACGCCAACAGGAGGGCCCGCAAGCATTTGGACATGCCCCATCATAGCGCGGGCACTGTTCTATTTCAATGTTTTGAATTCTATCCATTATGTTTTCTGCTTCGCCAGCAGGCGGGTAAGTCTTGCTTTTTGCCCCAGCCAGTGAAAACATGGTATATTTGAGCGCCATGAATGGAACCGGAATGGACATCTGATGCCCATGACCCCACGTCAAAAAGAAAACGGATGAGATTCCAATTAACGGTTCTCGCCATTGCCGGCCTGTTCTGTGCCGGGAATGCGCGCGCGGAAAACAAGAAAGTCCTTCCGCCTGATCGCGTCAGCATCTATCAAGTTTCGTTGGTATGCCCCGCCGCTCCGCAAATCGGCTATGGCACCCGGGCCAAGCCCGTCCTGCTGGCGCTGGAGCGTGAAACAACAGTAGCGGAGGCCTGGCTGAACCGAGCGGGCACATTGATGGCAATCGAGGACGCGCTACAAAACTATCGCCCCAATCACGACTAGCCCTAATCACCGCTTGGAGCTATAGATTGGTTTCGAGGCTCGGGCGCTTTGGAATAACCGGGTCCCTTTTGGCTCTCATTTGCGTGGGTATGCATCGTTTTGACAAAAAGCTGATGGAGCATGGATTTGCCCTTCGTCGGGGGCGCCTGCAAACGCTCCAGATCAACGTCGGGCGCAAGTGCAACCAGGCCTGCCGCCATTGCCATGTGGATGCCGGCCCCTGGCGCACCGAGATGGTCAACCGCACCGTGGCGCATCGTATCGGGGAGTGGATTGAGCAGCATCATCCCCCGATTGTGGACATCACTGGAGGCGCGCCGGAATTGAGCGAATTCTTCCGCTGCTTCGTCGAGACCGGGCGGGCTGCGGATGCTCACGTGATTGACCGCTGCAATTTAACCATCATCGAGGAACCGGCCTATGCGGACCTGCCGGAGTATTTGGCCGGCCATGAGGTCGAAATAATCGCCTCGCTGCCGTGCTACACCGCCGAGAATGTGGCGAAGCAGCGCGGGCAGGGGGTCTTCGAGAAAAGTATCTCCGCCTTGAGGAAATTAAACGCGATTGGCTATGGGACCCGGCTGCCCTTGAACCTGGTCTATAACCCAATTGGCCCCCTGTTGCCTGGGCCTCAAGCTGAGCTGGAGTCGGACTACAAAGAAATCCTCGGACGCGATTTTGGGATCGTCTTCAACCGCCTGTTTACCATCACCAACCAACCCATTGCGCGATTCGCCGAGGACTTGCGGCGGCAGGGCAAAGCCGAAGAATACATGTCGCTTTTGGCGAGCAGTTTCAACCCCGCCAATCTTGATGGCCTCATGTGCCGCACGACCTTGAGCGTGGGTTGGATGGGCGAGGTGTACGACTGCGATTTTAATCAGATGCTCGGGATGCAGGTGCGCAATGGCAAGCCCCTCTACTTGTGGGACGTGACGCCCGAGCTTTTGGAGGGGTGGGCGGTGCGCACGGGAGAGCATTGTCTGGCATGCGCCGCCGGCTGCGGCAGCAGTTGCACTGGGGCGCTGCAACGGAGCGCGTGATAATTTGCCCTGCCTGGCCTTGGGGGCCACGTGCGCTTTCCTGATTGGCCGCTACTTCGCTCGGGAGACCATCGCCAGAAAAATCGAGGGGAATGAGAAATTCGCTGCCATAGACAAAGCCGTCGCCGACGAGGGCTGGAAGATTGTCTTCCTCACACGGCTCTCATCGGTTTTTCCGTTTACATTGCTGAACTACGCCTTTGGTTTGACCCGTGTGAAGCTGGGCCAGTACGTGATGGGACACTGGCTCGCCTGGCAACGCCAATAGCGGTATTCTTTCACAATTGTGGCGAATGGCGTTCGACGGATAATTCTTTTTGCCCGATTCCCTGAGCCAGGCCGGGTGAAGACTCGGCTCATTCCGGCACTCGGGCCGCAGGGCGCGGTCAGGCTGCATCGGCGATTGGTCCTGCGCACCCTGCGCATCGCTGAGGCGGCTTGCCGGGCGTGCCATGCGCAATTGGAGGCCCGTTTCGATGGGGCCAACGAAGCGGCGATGCATCATTGGCTCGGAGATGATTTTCGCTGCCGCCCGCAAGTGGAGGGGGACCTCGGCAAGCGCATGGCCGGCGCCTTCGAGGACAGCTTCCGCGAAGGCTCGCGTGCCACCATCATTATCGGGACCGATTGTCCCGGGTTGACTCCGCAAATCCTGGCAACCGCGTTCGAAACGCTTGCCCAACACCCGGTCGTGTTCGGCCCGGCAACAGATGGGGGCTATTATCTGGTTGGGCTGGTTCGCGAAATCCCGGAACTGTTTCGCGGGATTCCCTGGGGCAGCAATCGTGTTCTGGCTGAGTCTGTGCAGATTCTCAAGGCAAACGGCGTCACCCCGGGCTTGTTAGCGCAACTGGATGATATCGATCGCCCTGAGGACTTGGAGGTGTGGCGCCGGTTGAACGAAGCCGAATCATTGGGCGCTCGCCAGCTCTCCGTAATCATTCCTGCTCTAAACGAACAGGACCACATAATTGATATTTTAGAATCGGTTCAACGGGGCCTTCCGCTCGAAATCGTCGTCGCAGACGGCGGCAGCACGGATAATACCTGCAAGCTGGCAGCCGGTTTTGGCGCCTGCGTGATTTCCGGCAAACCGGGCCGCGCCCGGCAGATGAACGCAGGGGCGGCGAAGGCGGCTGGCACCCTGCTTTTGTTCCTGCATGCGGACACCATTCTTCCTCAAGGCTGGAGCCGAGTTGTTATCGAGACATTACAACGCCCCGGAGTGGTGGCGGGAGCCTTTGGTTTTGGTGTCGCAGGAGACTTTCGCGGGAAGCGCATCCTGGAGTGGGCCGCCAATTGGCGCTCGCGTTGGCGTCAGATGCCCTATGGCGACCAGGCCCTCTTTCTACGCCGTGATGTTTTCGAAGAAGAGGGCGGGTTCGCTGATTTGCCGATAATGGAAGACTACGAGTTCGTCCGACGCTTGCGTGGCCAAGGCCGAATTTTGACCGTTAAGGAGCGGGCGCGCACTTCGGCTCGCCGATGGCTGCGCCTCGGAGTCATCCAAACGACTTTGCGCAATCGGCTGATGATCGTTGCTTATCATCTTGGCGTCCGTCCGCATAAGTTGGTTAAGATTTATCGAAGGGGCGCTTGACGCTCAAAGAGCACGGCAAGATTCGCGTCTCGATCGAGATGCTTGATTTCCACGGCTGGACCGCGGACGTGTTGTGGCAGGACACCAAATTTCATGCCAAGCATTTCAGCGACATTGAGCGCGTGGCCATGGTTGGGGAAACCAAGTTAAACCAAGTGGCAGCATGCAATGGCTGTGTTCTGCAAACCATTCACGGCCGCCACGGTTCGTTACTTTGATCGAACGGCGATTGACCAGGCGCGCGCGTGGCTGATCTCGGCGTAAGGGGTTGCAGATGGAGCTGCAACAGCCGGCGGGAAACTGCCAGCTCGTGCAACTCGAATGCCTTCGTTCAGCGCTGGGGGCGCCGAAAGCGTGTGGGGACGCGTGCTGACATCTAAGGGATAACCTCGAATGGTGCCAGAGGAGGGATTTGAACCCCCGACCAAAGGCTTATGAGTCCTCTGCTCTACCCCTGAGCTACTCTGGCAAACCGTCGCCAGACAGGCTAAATTCGAGGGATTCTGCTGTCAAAAGAATACACGCCCGGCAACCCGCCAAGCGAGGGTCGCCTGGGCCTTGGCTCACGGAGAATTACCCAATTTATTGCGTTGCGCAGCGCCATTGCGGTCCTCATGCCAAAGCCGCGTCCCTCCACCAATTTTGTTCCACCGAAGGCAAACTGGAGCTCCGGGTTCCGATTGTGCATCGGGGCGGTGAAGGACTGCAGTTGTTCGAGGGTGACTGGAGCTAGCGGGGCGCCCGGGCTTTTCACCGTGACCGTGTCGGGCGTCACCACAAGATGGCAGATGGCGCCGGTCAGATCGTAGTCGCGGTGAACCAGCGCGTTGATGATCCCCTCGCCGAGGAGCTCAAAAGGCAAAGCTGGGCGGTCCTCCCGTGTCATGCGGCTGCAGTCGATCACATTGGGCAACCTCGGCGACAACCATTGTTCGACCAGGTCGGGCACCAGGGTAAGGGAGAGACCAAGGCGCGTCGGCGAGCGCGGTGGCCCGAAAGGACCACCGTGCCAACAGAAATCTGTACACCTGTAACACCCATTACAAAAAGTCACGCAATTATGCGCTGAATGTCGCTGAAAGCTGGATAAGTTGCACGGAAATTTCGAGAAAAAGAGTCAGTCTGTTTAACCCTTGAAACGTTGGGCTATTCTCCGGATGTCCCCCCGGGACATGGATTGCCAGTCACAAATCTTTATCGGATGTCCATCCGGAACAAGGATTGCCAGTCAAGAATCTGTGGCCATTGACTGTAGGCATTCATATCCCCATGAAGGCCGGCGATTGGCCTTTCGGCTCAGAACCCAAATTTGAGCACCGTCAGGGCGTGGTAAGTCTCACCCGGCCTGAGAATGGTGGAAGGGAACTGGGGCTTGTTCGGCGAGTCGGGGAAATGCTGGCACTCGAGGGCGACTCCCAGGTGACTGGGATAAGAATAGCCACCGGGTCCTTTGAAGGCGCCGCTGGGGAAATTGGCGGTGTACATTTGAACTCCAGGCTGGGTGGTAAAGACCTCCATGGCGCGGCCCGAGTTGGGGTCTTGGAGTTTCGCGCAAAAGGCGAGGTCGCCGGGTGTTTGGTGCTTCACCACGAAACAATGGTCATAACCGCCATTGAACTGTTTCTCTTTGATTTGGTTGATGCGTTCTCCAATGGGATGAGGGGAGCGGAAATCCAGGGGCGTGCCTGCCACAGGGGCCATCTGGCCTGTCGGAATCAGCGTTTCATCCGCAATCAGGTAGCGGTCGGCATTCACCGTCAGAACCTGGTCCAGCACCGTGCCCGATTCTGCTCCGCCAAGATTCCAATAGGCGTGGTTGGAGAGATTTACCGGTGTAGGCTTATCGGTCGTTGCGCTGTACTCCATTCTCCACTCGTTTTGATTATTCAATTTGTAAACCACCGTGCAGCGCAGGGTGCCGGGGTAGCCGTTTTCACCATCTTTACTGGTGTGGGTTAATTTCACCGCAACGAACCCCGGGCCTTTGAGCGGTTCGGCCTCCCACACCTGTTTGTCGAATCCCCTGGGGCCGCCATGGATATGGTTGGGTCCGCCGTTGAGCGGGAGCGAGTAGGTCTGGCCGTCGAGGGTGAAGCGGCCTTTGGCGATGCGATTTGCGTAGCGCCCAAGCAAGGCCCCGAAGCAGGGACTCCGATTCTCATAATCGGCAACCGACTGGCAATTGGCAGTGATGTTGGTGAGGTGGCCGGCGCTGTCCGGTGTTTCCATGGAATAGATAATCGCGCCGTAAGTGATTACTTTTGCGGTGATCCCGCGTTCATTGCGCAGAGTAAACAAATCCACGGCCTGCCCGGCGCTGGTTGCGCCAAAAGAGGCTTTGGTAATGCTCTGGGCGGAGGTGGTTTCAGCCAAGGCATTCGAGGAGATCAAGTGGCTCATAAGAATGAATGCAAGCGTTGCGACCAGACTCGGGCGCGATGAAATGTGCATGAACCCATCTTGCGCAATTTAACCTGTTCGAGCAAGGGCCGAGCGGCGGGCCAATCCGTCCCGGGGCTTTCTGAGGCGCGTATTTCGGGTTGGCGTTGGTCTGGAGTGGAGATAACCTTCGGTTATGAGTGTTCCAGAGCTGAAGCGAATCGTAGATCGGGCGACACCCGAAGAGCGTCTCTTCCTTGAGCATTACTTGGCTCGTTTGCGTCGTGAGCAAGACCCCGAATATGCCGAAGAGCTTGCCCGCCGTCATCGTGAGACGGAAGCTGGGCAGAAGGTTTCCTGGAAACGTCCGGCTGGTCCAATCGCTATTCCCCCGAATGAAACTCCGTCCAAGGCTCTGAGGGCCGGCTTTTGAGGATGTCCTTCATCCAATCAAATTGCGGGTGAGCGGTAAGGTATTGATGAGCGTCAAATGGCCGCCCGCAGGCCGTGCCCCAGCGCGCGGCGAAACTCATGTGCTGGGCCATTGTGGCATCCACCACCTTCGCATCCACCGTCCCGGCGCAACCAAACGGCACCCCGGGCCAGGGACCGGCCGGCTCGCCTTCGAGTTCGAAATGCCCGCACAAAGTACGCCCATCAGGCTGTGTTTTGTCCAGGTACGTATCGTAATGGTCCGCCTCGAACTGCTTGGCCAGGGGCGCGTCAATGCGCCCGGCATATTGCTTGAGCAATTGTTTCCAACGCACCCGGCGGGCAACGCCTGAGGTCCGGATATCGGTTTCCTTGGTGCCGGTTTCAAAGCGAAGGAGCTTGAGGTCTTCGGCTACGTTCGAGCCCGCAAAATAGCCATCGCGTTTCTTTTCAAAGCCGACCTGTTTCAAGCCCAATTCGAGCCGGGCAATTTCGCGGGAGTGGATGTCTCCGAGCAGCCAGGCATTGGCATAACCGCCGTTGTTGCCCTGCCGCATAATATCGCACCATTGGTCGATTGAGCCGGCATCCTGAGTCGCGCGGCGCATCCGCACAAACTCCGGAGTGCCATTGGTGTCAAACCCCTCGAAATCGCCGATCGTTGTCTCCGAACCAGCCAGCCCGGCACCGGTGATGAAAAAATCCGTTCCACTGTGAATCCAACCCGGTTCGGTTTGCCAGAGAATGCGCTTTCCATGGGTTGGGACGATGTCAGCGATCACATTCGGAAACACATCGTTGTAATCCATCATCGTGTTATGCCCCAGCACGATATTGCCGTCGCGAGTGAATGAGCCGGTGGCGATAAAGGAACTGCACGATTCTCGCACAGAGGGGGGAGGCGCATCCTTGATCTTCTTCAGCTCGGTGGGCCACCAGTAGCCCGAGAGCTCGATAATCCCGTTATAGGTGATTAACTCCTCGCGGGTGCATGGCTTCCCCGCCATCGTCATCCCCTCGGCGATGCCGTCCAGCTCCGCCAAATCCTCCGGGTCGATACGCCGCTCAAACATCTCTTTGGCATGCTCGACCAGCCAGGGCCAGGTCATCGCGCTTTGATATTCCCAAATCATCCGCGTCGCGCGCAGGCCATCGGTTATTTCCGGCGCCAGCAGGTAGCCGTGCTGGAACCCCCGTTCCTTTGCCTCCCCTTCGATGTGCAGGTAAATCCAGCCATGCCGCTGGAAGCGGTGCCCCTTGGCCAGCCATTGTTGTTGCGCTTCCGTCAGTGGCGCCCCTGTTGCGTTCACGCCCCATAAAGCAATAAGCACTAATGCCAGAAAGCCCCGGTGAAAATTGGATTGCATCGTCCCAATAAACCAGCCCCAGCCACTCTTGGCAACTAATTGGTAGCTCAATTCCGGCTGCTGCTTAGGGCGTCGAACAACAGAGACGCGACAGCTTTCGGAAGGTCACCCCTACGACGGGGTTTGGTTGTGGACTCTTCAATATCTGCGGTTGACTCCACGGTGTCCGCAGTCAACCTTTCGGCGCCTGTCATGCTCAATCAACTGACGATTGCCCAAGTGGCCGAGCAATTGGCCCGCCGGGAAACCTCCTCGCGCGAGGTCGCGCAGGCCTGCTTGGAACGGATTCAGCGCGCCGATGCCCAGCTCGGCGCCTTTATCAGTTACGACCCCGCCGATATGCTGGCCCAGGCTGAGCGGGCGGACCAAGCCAGGGCGGCAGGTGAGAGCCAGTCGAATCGCCCGCTCCTGGGGGTGCCCATCGCCATCAAAGACGTCATTGCCGTCAAAGGCCAACCTCTCAATTGCGGCTCAAAAATTCTTGGGCAATTCGTCGCTCCCTACGATGCAACCGTCATCGAGAAGCTCAGGATGGCCGGCGCCGTGGTCTTTGGCCGGTTGAACATGGATGAGTTTGCGATGGGCAGTTCCACGGAGAACTCGGCATTTCAAATCACGCGAAATCCCTGGGACCCCTCGCGCATCCCCGGCGGCTCATCGGGCGGTTCGGCGGCGGCGGTGGCCGCCGATGAGTGCGTGGCGGCCCTTGGGTCCGACACCGGCGGTTCGGTGCGGCAGCCAGCGGCGTTGTGCGGCTGCGTGGGCCTCAAGCCCTCGTATGGCCGGGTTTCCCGCTACGGCCTGGTGGCATTTGCTTCTTCGCTCGACCAAATCGGCTGCCTCACAAAAACAGTTCAGGACGCTGCCACATTCCTCGAGGTTATCAGTGGACGCGACGAACGGGATTCGACCAGCGTCCCTCGGCCCGTGCCCCGTTACGGGGCCGTGCTGAGCGGCGACATTAAGGGCCTGAAGCTCGGGTTGCCTAAGGAATACATGATTGGCGGCCTGGAGCCGGCAGTCAAACAAGCCATTGCCGGCGCCATTAAGCAACTCGAGAACATGGGCGCCGAGTTTGTCGAAATCTCCCTGCCTCACACAGAATACGCCATCGCCGCTTATTACATCATCGCCACCGCCGAAGCCAGCGCCAACCTGGCCCGCTTCGATGGCGTTCGCTATGGCCGGCGCGTCGAGGGCGCCGACCCGCTTCAACTCTATGCAAAAACGCGCGGGGCCGGGTTCGGGGCTGAGGTCAAGCGGCGGATTATCCTGGGCACTTACGTGCTCAGCACCGGCTATTATGACGCTTACTACCTTCGCGCCCAAAAGGTCCGCACCTTAATCCGAACCGATTTCCTCAAGGCATTCGAAAAGGTGGATGCCCTCATCGCGCCCACCTCTCCCACAGCCGCCTTCAAGATTGGGGAGAAAGTCGATGACCCTTTGCAGATGTATCTGACGGATATTTACACGATCTCTGCCAACCTGGCCGGCCTGTGTGGCATCAGTCTGCCTTGCGGCTTTACTCAATCGCCAAAACTGCCGATTGGTTTGCAGGTCCTCGGCCCACCTTTGGGCGAAGAAACCATTCTCCGGGTGGCGCATGCCTATCAAGCCGCCACCAACTGGCACAAAGAGAAACCACCACGATAGGAGAGAAGCGAGAACTTAGCGCAGAGAGCGTGGCCGGTCCGCGGAATTCAAAGCCAGAGGACGTGGGAGGTGGAACTTAACACAGTCCGCGCGAAGCGTCGTGGACTGCGCCAGTCCTCTGGCGCTTTTAGGCCGCCCGCTGGACCGGGTTGCCAATGCGCACTCCAATAGAGCGACGTCCGGTGTGATGGGTCGGCCCTCTGAGCCGTCATCTTTACGAACGCCAGCGCTCCTGCGAGCGGGTTCGGGCAGCGCGCCGGGCGATAGCGCTTCGGCTGCGAGCACTGCGACGCCAAGCGGTGCTGCGGGCCTGGCGCGAAAGAGCGGCGTGCGACGCTGCGCTGCTCCCTTTGCGTTTGAGCGCCTTCAACCGGGCACGGGACCGCTTCGGTGAGGGCTTTTGGCCCCTCTGGCCCTTGCGATAGGCGCTGGCCGCGCTCCGACGTGTCTTTTCAGAGACCCGGCCTTTGCGAGGCGGAGGCAACTTTACGCCAGCCCGGCGAGCCTTCGAAAGGCCGATAGCAATGGCTTGCTTGGTTGATGCGGCGCCATGTTTGCCTTCGCGGATATGGTGCATCTCTTCACGAACGAATTCGCCCGCTTGGGTCGATGGCGCTTTGCCTTGCTCTTTATCGCTTTCCGCGCGCTTTAAGGTACTGATTTCAGCCATAACTCCCTTTTTGGTTTTGACTAGCATTCATCGCCTGCGCGCTCGATTCGACATGAACCGGGCGGGCCGACAGCTTCCACGAACGAATTGTTCCAGCACCGCTGCTGGGACTCCTAACCCAGCACCGGGGCGCTGGCCAAGCTCGACACGACAACCTGCTTGGGGTAACGCACCCCGTAGATGCTCTCGTGCAGCGAGAACTCCTCGACGCTGGCCTCGCCTTTATCGCAGACGGTTTCCGTCTTATTTTGGCGTTTGACTGGACGAACGCGTTCTGGGGACTTCTTGTCGTTCATAAGGTTTGGGGGATGGATTGGATTCGTGAGGACCGTTTGCGCGGATAGCCACCCGGGCGGCGGGCCTCGGCTCCTCCGCCGATTTCTGCGCTGCTGCAAGTTGGGTCTCCGCTGCCAGCCAGTTCTCCACATCGTGACCGGGAACTTTCCCGCTTTGCTCGTAAATCTCACGGGCCCGCTGGGCGATTTGCTCGTGAGTCGGGGTCGAACTAGAACTTTCCATTCTCTTTGCCATAAAGCCTCTTTATTGGGTTTGTTTGCTTTAATTCTTTCACATCGACAGGGTTCCGCAAACCGGAAACCAGCTTATTCAAAAACGGTTCCGCCTCACAATGGGGTGTTGACCTGACCCCCGGTCTCGCCACAGATTGATGCCTCAGACGTTTATGCCAAAGAAAATCATCAAGCCAGCCAAATCACCCCCGGCAGTCGGCCCTTATAATCATGCGGTCCGGTTTGGGGACCTCCTGTTCTGCGCCGGCCAAATCCCCATTGACCCGGCCACAGGCAACCTGGTCACGGGCGACATCAAAGCCCAGACCGAGCGGGTCCTGCAAAACGTGAAAACCATCCTCGAAGACCAGAACCTCACGTTCGCCAACGTGTTGAAGAGCACGGTCTTTTTGACCAACCTGGCCGACTTCGCCGGCATGAACGAGGTCTATTCGAAACATTTCACCGCGGATTACCCGGCGCGCTCGACCGTTCAGGTTGCTGCCCTGCCTAAAGGGGCCAATGTGGAGATTGAGATCGTCGCGCATTTTTGAAAGGGCAGGACAATGAAGCCAAAGAAGTCCTGGCAAGAGAAACTGGCGGACGCCAAGGGCCTCCCCAGAGTCAGTAAAGTGACTGGCAAAATGAGCAGGCGCTGGGGCGTAGGCACAATGGTCATCCCGGCCCCTGCCGAAGTGAATGCCTTGATGAAGCAGGTGCCAAAGGGCAAGATAGTCACGATAAACGAACTGCGCGCCGCTTTGGCAGTCCGGCATGGCGCAAGCTTTGCCTGCCCGATCACTACGGGCATCTTTTCCTGGATCGCCGCTCATGCCGCCAATGAAGCAGAATCTGAGGGCGCCAAACGCATCACACCTTATTGGCGGACGTTGAAAGCCGGCGGCGAATTGAATCCGAAATATCCGGGCGGTATCAAGGCAGTCCGACGGCGATTGAAACAAGAAGGGCACCGGTTTACCCGAAAGGGAAAGAGATTGCTGGTAGCCGGCTATGAAAGAGCCCTGTTCAGCCGATTTTTCTAATGCTTCCATGTCCGCTCTTACTTATATTTTAGCCGGAATCAGCCTCGGATTTGTTATCGGGTGGTTGTTCCGGGCGCTGCGCCACCCTGCTGCTGCAGATAACCGGCTCGAAACCGAATTTCGAAACCAACTAGCGCAACGTGAAGCCGATCTGGCAGCTTCGCGTTCGCGACTCACTGAAGCTATTAGTGCCCGGGCAGCCGAAGAGGCCAAAAGGAGGGCGGCTGAAGACCTGCTTAAAGCTCAAAGGGAGATACACGACAACGCCATGCGCCAGGCAAGGGAGGCGCAGGAGAGAGCTTTAACAGACTTGCGGCAGGCCTTTACCGCCCTCAGCTCCGAAGCCCTCAGGCAGCAGGCCCCGGAATTCTTGCGATTGGCGGGACAGAATTTCGAAAAATTGCAGGCCTCAGCCAAGGGCGAGCTTGCCCAAAGGCAAGAGGCCATCAAGACATTAGTGGAACCGCTCAAGCAGCAGTTGGAGACTTATCAACGGCGGCTGCAACAGGCTGAAACCGCGCAGGCCGCCGCTCTGGGTGAGCTGAAAAAACAATTGGAAACTCTTGGCCATCAAAACCTGACTCTCGCCCAGGAGACCCAACAGTTTCGCATTGTGCTCAAATCAAATCAGGCGCGTGGCCGCTGGGGAGAGGAAACCTTGCGCAGGGTGGTCGAAGCGGCCGGAATGAGTTCCCACTGCGATTTCGATGAACAAACGATGGCGGGCGATAGCAAACCGGACTTGGTGGTGAAATTGCCGGGAGACCGCGTCATCATTGTCGATGCAAAGGTCCCTGACCTGGATTTCCTGAGCGCGCTGGAGTCGGCCGACCCGGCCAAACGGGCGGAATCCCTCCTGGCTCACGCGGCCAGGCTCAAGGCGACCATCAAGGCCTTGGCTGAGCGCGATTATCCCGCCCAATTCCCAAACGCCCTGGACCACGTGGTGCTCTTCCTCCCGGCCGAGTCGCTCTTCAGCGCGGCCCTTGAAGGTGACCGGGACTTAATCGTTTGGGCTGCCGCCAAACGCATCCTGCTTGCCACCCCCGCCTCTCTCATCGCCCTTCTGCGCTCCGTCAGCGTCAGTTGGCAGCAGCACGCCCAAACCGAGAACGCTCAAAAAATTGGCGAGGCGGCGCAGGAGCTTTACCGCAGGGTGGCCAAATTCTCGGAGCACTTCAAAACGATAAGGTCAGGTCTGCAGACGGCAAATGCGGCTCTTAATGACGCCATCGGCAGCTACGAACGCATGATCCGTCCCAGCGGGGAGCGCCTGGTCAAGCTATCGGCCGCCGAACCGGTTAAGGAACTCGTTGAAATCCACCCCGTCGAGAGCGCTCTCCGCTTGCCTTCCAACGGACAGGACTGAACAGAGCCCTCGGGGGATTACCTTCAAAGCTCCCTGGAGAGGTATTTCCGTATTTCCGCCGAGGATTTGCCGCCTGGCGCAAAATCCGCTAAGCATTTGCCAAAAAATGTTCAGGGGTTAACTGTGGAAACTTCTTGACAGTCTGTTACAGGCGTAACATAAAGGTCTATGTTACGTATGTAACATAGCATGAAAAGACCAATCCGCATTTCCAATGCCGAGTGGGAGGTGATGGCCGTCGTGTGGCAGCGGGCGCCTGTTGCCGCGAGCGCAGTTGTCGAGGAATTGCACGAGCGCAAACAGTGGAGCCTGGCGACGGTGCGCACCTTGCTGAGGCGGCTCGTCAATAAAAGGGCCCTGGCCCAGCATTTTGACGGCAAGCGCTATCTTTATCGGCCGCTGGTTTCGATGGAGGCCTGCGTCCACCAGGAGAGCGAGTCGTTTTGGGACCGTGTTTTGGGCTGCGCCCCTTCCGCCGCCCTCATGCACTTGGTGAAGCGGGCTGATTTATCAAAAGAGGACATTCAGGAACTTCGCCGCATCCTGCGCGAAAAGGAGAAATGACCAAAACCACCTCCACCCAAACCTAACAACCTAACCAATGAAAACTCAAACAAACCTGACATCACGAATCATGCTCGGAGTCGCTCTCATGGGCCTCGCGGGCGGACTGGCCAAGCCGGCGCCGGCAAACGCCACGGACCTGCTCCAGCGCTATCCAACCACGCTGACGGGCGGCATCCTGCAGGGAAACCAGGCGCGCCCCTGGCAGTTCACTCCAGGCGATATCTACCAAATCTCGCGCTTTCATCTTGAAGTGGGCGGCCAGTTGAAAGTGGAAACTGGCGTGGCCAACGTCGGTATCGGCCACTGCGCCGACGGCGCGGTCTGCGCGATGCTCATCCCGCTCGAACCCGGCGCCCTGACGCGCCAGGGCGTCGGTTCGCCGGAGCAGATCGCGCACCTCTGGCTTCGATTTCATCCGAGCCAAATCAACCAATTATTTCCGCCAGACACGGTGCTCGGGCCAGCCACCAATAATCTCATTACCCAAATGCGCGCCATAGCGGCGGGCAAATTGAGGTCCAGCTATCATGCAGGCATTAACGTGATGATCCCGGAACCAAAGGACATGACGGTGGACGTGGATACTAAAGGCGGTCCGCGCCGCTTTTTCATGGTGGACACCCAAGCCAAGACCGCTCAATACGTCAATGCCTTCGAACGGCAAACGGTCCGGCTGCCTGCCGCTTCGGGCGCCCCGGGAACGGGGACGCCCAAGGTTGTCGCCACCATCCCAGCCGACGGGGCCACTGATGTCGATCCTGGCCTTGCCGAAATCACAGTGACCTTCGACCAGGACATGGGGGAAGGATGCTCATGGACCGGCGGCGGCCCGGAGTACCCGCCGTCGCCCCAAGGCGCGAGCGTCCAGTGGCGGGGCAAACGCACCTGCGCCCTGCCGGTGAAACTCGAGTCGGGACACCACTATCAGGTAGGGATCAATTCCCGAAGCTATCGTAACTTCCAAAGCGTATCCGGCCAGCCCGCTGAAATTTCGAGCATCAGCTTCACAACCAAATAACGCAGAGCCCGGCTTTTTCTCCTTTTGCATTGAACCTTTCTTTGCGTTCTCTGCGTTCCTTCGCGGCAACTCGCGGCAACTTCCTCATTTGCGGTTGCAAGCTGTTTGCGGTAATCCACCTTGCGTCATGCTCAAATTAGAAGAAGCCGTTGTGCGAATTCTTGAGGCCATTCCTGCTCCCAAGCGCCAGTCCGTTGCGCTGAACGCCGCCGACCGGCGCGTCCTACTCGACCGGCTGACCGCGCCCATCGACTTGCCCCCTTTCGACAATTCTGGAATGGATGGCTACGCCGTTCGTGCGGCCGATGTCGCCTTAGCCCGCCCGGAAACGCCTGTCTGCCTCCACCTCAGCGGACGCGTCCCGGCAGGCGAAAACTTCTCCGGTGACCTGGCCCCTGGGAGTTGCATCCGGCTTTTTACAGGGTCGCCT
>DASYZB010000124.1 GCA_035946615.1 Verrucomicrobiia bacterium | reverse complement strand
GAAGGTATTTTAAAGTCACCCAGAGGACCGCTCCTGTGAGTTGGAAAGCTCTTGAAAGCAGCAAAACCGCGCAACACTGCGGAAAACTAAGGTCTGAACCTCCAATAACCTCCCATAAATTAGCGCCAAAATGTCAGTTGTGCAATAACGTTAAAGTGGAAAATCAGCATTTTTAAAACACGCTCTTAGCCTGGATATTTTACACCCGCGCGTGGGCTATCATTAACACCGCGGCTTTAGCCCGGTGAACGGACTCATTTATGCGTTTGAACTGTTTCAACAGTTTGCCGCCCGGGCCCAGAAGCCGTTGAAACGGCTCGAATCCTCGCCGGGGCCGCGCACCACAGGGCTGAAGCCCCGGTGTTAATTAGACCGCCTCCCGCAATAAAAACGCCCTGCCGACTCTCTCTCGGCAGGGCGATTAGGAACCAAGGCCGGATGATGCCGGTCCCTTACTTCTTCGTTGCGTTATTGGTTTGGCCCTGTTGCGCCAGCTTGGCTGCCTCTTCGGGCTTAATCACCTCGATTTTTGCCCCTTTCTTGAGTTCCTCGGCGGAGGGCACCTTGATGATATCGCTGGTCAGTGGCTGTTGCGGAGCCGGATGCGCCGGAGGGGCTTGAATCCCCACCAACTCCATCTCGAAAATTAGGGTGGAGCCCGGTTCAATCGGCGGATTGCTGCGGGGATTGCCCGAATCGCCATAAGCCAGGTCCGAGGGTAGATACAGATCCCATTTTGACCCGACCTTCATCATCTCAAGCGCGGCTGTCCAGCCTGGAATCACGCGAGTCACCGGGAAAGTGGCTGGTTGCCCGCCGCGTTTGGCCGAGTTGTCGAATTCCTTGCCATTAATCAATGTGCCGCGGTAATTCACTTCCACCACGTCGTTGCTTTGGGGGGTCGACCCGGTGCCCTCCGTAATCACTTTATACTGCATCTCGGCAGTGGAACCGTTCCGGAGCTTGACCTCGGCTGTTTTCACACCAGCTTTCGTCTTGTTCTCCGCAAGAAACTCCTCCCCTTCTTTCTTGTTCTTCTCAGCTATTTTCTTCTGCGAAGCCACCTCGTAAGTCCGAATGGCTTTTTGCTGCTCCGCATCCGTCAGCTTCGTCTCATGCCCGGCAATGACGTCCTTGACGGCGCTCATCACCGTGTCCAAATCCAAATCCATGTTGCTGCGTTTGATCTGGTTGCCGAAATACATCCCCACGCCGTAGCTGGCTTTCTCTCGATCATCTTTCAACGCCGTTTTGTCTTGTGCCCGCGAAGGCCACTGCACCAGGGCAACGCCCAGTCCGGCGGCTAGAACAGTTCTTAATCCAATTCTCATAGTCATCTAATATAATCTTTCAATTAGCGCAGTTCTGTTTACACTAATCCCCTCAAAAGTCCAGCCCCAATCTTGAATTTTGCAGGCAACGACAGGCAACGGGCGCACGACAGGATTCTTCGGATGCGCGTTTCTTCCTTCTTCGGATGTGGAGTTTGTGACATTTTCATAGCAATCTCTTCTCCCTTTGTCGGAAACTTTGTCAAAACCCAACCTCGCTGAACCTCAGAACCTTCTGACCGCGCCAACCACTCGGCCCAGCTCAAGCGAGATGCATAAGTAATTACAATTCTACTCTAAGCTTTCTATTAGTGTCACATCTCCATGGATTGTTCGCCATTTGCAAGAAATGTACGAAAAATGGCAATGGAGGAAGAGCAGCATCCAGCCTTACCGGTAGCGTTAGCACGTGAATCGCAACCGATCACTTGAATTAGCGCAGCCAATCGCAAAATCGGGTTAGTCCAAACGCCGCGTATGAGACTCTTCGTTGCTGGATTAAGCTACAAAACCGCTCCGGTCGAAGTTCGCGAGAAGCTGGCAGTACAAACCTCGCGCCTGCGTTGTTATGGCTGCCGCCTCAAGCTGGGGGGCGCCCTTTCGGAGGTGGTTCTGGTCTCCACCTGCAACCGCGTTGAAATTTATGGAGTGACGGAGCGCCTCTCGGTCGATCCTGGCCGCCTCTTTGAACAAATCGCCGGCAACCAGTTCGATTTCTCGCGTTACTTGTACTTTAAGGAAGGCGTCGAGGCCATAGCCCATCTCTTTTCGGTCGCCGGCGGTTTGGACTCGATGGTCCTTGGCGAGACAGAGATTACGGGCCAGGTCAAACAGGCCTATCAAGCGGCCCAGGAAGCAAAGTTGACCGGCAAAGTTACCAACCGTCTCTTCCAGACCGCCCTGCAGACCGCCAAGGAGATTCGCACCCAAACCGGCATCGGGCGAGGGTCCACCTCCGTTGGCAGCGTGGCAGTCGAATTGGCCGAGCGCATTTTCGACCGCGACCTCTCCCAAAAAACGGTCATGATCATCGGGGCAGGCAAAATGGGCGAGGCCTGCGTCCGCCATCTGGCTAAGAAAGCCGCCCATGCTGTTTTGGTCGCGAATCGTTCTTTCGAGCGCGCGGCGCGCCTGGCCCAGGAATTCGGCGGGCGGGCCGTCCTGTTCGAGGATTTTCCCTCCGCCTTGGTTGAGGCGGACATCGTCGTGAGCTCGACGGGGTGTCCGGATACGATTCTTCATCGGGAAGATTTGGCGGCGATCATGCCAGCCCGCCGCAATCGCCCGCTGTTCTTAATCGACATCGCCGTGCCGCGCGACATCGACGCCGACGTGCAGCAACTCGATAACGTTTTTCTCTACAACGTGGACCACCTGGAAAGCATCGTGCGCGAAAACCTCCGCCTGCGCGAGCAGGAACTGGCCGGCTGCCGCGACATCATTGCTCAGCGCTCACTGGGCTTGATGGCCCGTTTCGCTCCGCCGGCAGAGCGCCTTTTCACACCGCGCCTTCCCCGGGAATCGGCTTGGACCGTTGCGGGCGCGGTCACTTGCCAGGGTTGAAAACCATGAGCACGAAACACAATTTCGGCGAAGGGACCGGACGCGAGGTAGCGGCCGGGGCGGCCTTTCGTTGGAGCACAGGCTGTCGCACGTGCGGCCTGTTGGGCACAGCGGCATCCGGCTGGTGCCGTGCTGGCCAATTGCCTCAATAAACAAAGGCATCTGTTCAATGTATCAAACCACAACCCCCATCCCAGGATGGCAAACCGAAACGTCAAGGGCAGAGACGCCCCAAACGATTCGGTCGGCCCTCATCCGCCCCGTCGCTGCCTTAACGCAACCATCCCTCAAACCCTGCAGTTCGAGTCCCCCGGTTCTCCGCCGCCCTGTGTGGCAGGGAACCTCTAACCCTCAATGCTAATATGAAAATAAAATCGATCCCCAAAGCGACAACTTGCCTATTGGCAATTGCGCTGGCCTGCATGGCCGCGGTGAGCGCGGTGAAGGCCGCGACACCCGCCCTTCAAGGCCAAATTGTGCTCCGCCCGGTCACACCGGGTGACAAAACCGCCTATGGACTGCCCGGTACTCTCGAAGTCTCAGGCGGCATAACAACCGTTGGGGTTGGCACACCCGTCTATCTGGAGGCTGAAATCAATATCGCCATCCCTGCTGCTGATATTGTCGGGGTTTCCTGGGCATTAACCAACACGCCCGTGGGATCACAAGCCGCCCTGACCGCCAGCCCGTTGGGAAGCAACATCCCGGTCTATGAACCCGCTGACCGGGTCGTTTACCAGGTTGCGGGACGGCAGCTTCTGCGCCCCGACATGGCAGGCCAATACACCGTGCTGGCAACTATCACCACCGCCAGCGAAGGGACGACCAATGTGGCTGTGACCATCACTGCAGGCACGTATATGGGCGTCAATACCTGCGCCCTTTGTCATAGCGGCGGCGCCATCGCCAAGGACATGGTCCAATCCTGGCAAACCACTGCTCACTCGCACATCTTCACCGACGGCATCGATGGGCTTCTTGGCCATTACAGCTCGTCTTGTCTCCAATGCCATACAGTTGGTTACGACTCAAACACCAACGCAGTGAATGGCGGTTTTGATGACGTAGCCACCCAAACCGGGTGGGTTTTCCCAACTGTTTTGACGAATGGGAACTTTGCGGCGATGCCAGCAGCCCTTCAAAACGTTGCGAATATCCAGTGCGAAAACTGCCACGGCCCCGGCAGCCAGCATGCCTATTCGCTCGGCAATACCAATTTCATTACCCGCACCGTTGCCTCGGGCGATTGCAACCAATGCCACGACGCCCCCACTCACCACATTAAAGGGACTGAATGGTACAGCTCAATGCATGCTATCACCACGCGCGACCCATCCGGACCAGGACGTGAGGGGTGCGTTATCTGCCATACGGCGAACGGCTTCATCGCCCGGATTGAAGGGCAATCGGTCACCAACACCGCCTATGCCGCCATTGGCTGCCAGACCTGCCATGAACCTCATGGCCAAACCATACCAACGAACAATGTACACCTGATTCGCGCCTTGACCCCTGTGGCCCTCATGGATGGCACGGTTATTACGAACGCCGGCGAGGGTCTCCTGTGCATGGAGTGCCATCATGCCCGCCAGAATGCCACCACTTACGCCGCCACCGCCGCTGGCAGCCCCTATTTCGGCCCGCATCATGGGCCGCAGGCGGACATGTTGGAAGGCGCCAACGGCTTTACCTACGGAAAGGCCATTCCCAGCTCGGCACACCGCGACGCGGTGACCAATGCTTGCGTTACCTGTCACATGCAAACCGTGGCTAGCACCGATCCGACCTTCCTCCATGCCGGCGGCCACACCTTCTTGCCTGCTTGGGACACTGCCACTAACAGCACCGACCTGACGGCGGCCTGCCAGGGCTGTCATGGAACCACTATCACCACCACCTTTGACTTCCCGCTCCAGGACTATAATGGGGACGGTGTCATCGAAGGTGTGCAAACCGAAATCCAGCACCTGCTGGATCAGCTCTCGACCTACCTGCCGCCAGTCGGCCAGGTCAAATCTTCCCTCGCCATCGACTCGACCTGGACGCGGCCTCAATTGGAAGCCTCTTACAACTGGCAATTCGTCAAAAACGACGGCAGCCTTGGCATCCACAACACCGCTTATGCTGCGGGGCTGCTCAAGGCATCCATTGCTAACTTGACCGGCGTTTCGCAGCCTGGCGGTTTACCCGATGCGTGGGTGATCCAGTACTTTGGCTCGACCACCAACCTCAACGCTCTGCCCAATGCCACCCCGGCTGGCGACGGCGTGCCAAACTGGCTGAAATATGCCCTGGGCCTCGACCCAACCAAGCCCGGCATTACTATCCCCGGGGGCGTAGTTTGGGCCAACGGCAACTCGCTGATCAATCCGATTGGTGGCACCAATGCCGTTCAGATATACACCGCTGCTGAAGTGGCCTTTAACACCGAAGCCGGCAAGACCTATCAAATCCAGTCCATCTCCTCGCTCAGCGAGGGCTGGCAGGACGTAGGCGCCCCGATTGCCGGCACGGGCCAGGCCATCAGCTACGTCACACCCACACGCCAAAACGTGCAACAGTTCTATCGGGTTTTGACTTCTCCGTAACGCGCCTTGGGTAGTCGCCGAACGGACGCAAGTTTTAGCCTGAGCCACCCCCTCCCTGAAAGCAGGGAGGGGGTTTTGTTAGAGGCCTCACTGCTTGGCATGAATGCTGAGGTGACATGCTTACCCATGCTTACCCTCATCTGTCAGATCTCATCTCCCTTTGTTGGAAACTTTGTCGGAAACTCGTCAAAGCCCACCTCGCTGAACCTCATAACCTGCCGAGCATGGCAACCACTCGGCTCAAGAGCTCTCGGCCTTCAGCGCTCTCCATGCCAAGGGGAATCGCCCTCTGCTGGCGGCTATATCCAAACAAGCTGCGTATTCCAGAGCAGAGCCCAGCCCATAATCCAGTGTCAACCCTTATCTGGCCCGGATACGCTTGTCAAAGCCTCTTTCGTTCACTACTGTTCATGTCATGCTAAAGAACTGTCTGTGTCTGTGCCTCTTGGCCATTTGCTCCGCCAAGGCGGCCCATGCCGATACGATTGAACTCAAGGACAAAGCCGCCGTTATGGGCAAGATTCTCGCCGAAAAACGCGACCAGGTGGCCGTCGATGTGGGTTACACCGTCCTGGTAATCCCCCGCTCACAAATCGTAAAAATCTCCAAGTCACTCGAGTTCCAGCCAATCATCAAAGCAGTTGCCGGCCAAAACATAACTGCAGATTCCCAAGCCGGCCCCGGCGCGCAAACCGACTTAGGCGTCTCAAGCTTTTATTCATCCTCGAAGACGAGCCTGCCTTTGCGTAGCGTTCGCGAGCTGGTCAATCAAATCGGCGAGGCGGTTGTACAGGTGCGCACTCCCAGCGGCCTGGGTTCCGGGTTCATTATCAATGAAGACGGGTTTCTGATAACCAACTTCCATGTTATCGAGGGGGAAACGGAGATATCGGTCGAGGTCTATTTGCAGCGCGATGGCGAGTTGGAAAGGAAAGTGTATAAACAGGTCCGCATAGTGGCCGTGAACAAATTCGGAGATATGGCGTTGCTCAAGATCGACGATAAGAGCGCTCCCCGGTTCAAATTTGTGCTGTTGGGCAGTGCCGACGCGCTCTCGGTGGGTGAAGGGGTGTTTGCCATCGGCAGCCCGCTAGGGCTGGAGCGAACGGTGACCGAAGGGATTCTCAGCACCAAAACCCGGCCAATGGGAGGGGAGTTGTATTTGCAGACCACGGCCCAGATCAATCCCGGCAACAGCGGTGGCCCGTTGTTCAACCTGCGCGGCGAGGTGGTCGGTATTACGAATATGAAAATCACCTTCGGCGAGGGGCTGGGCTTTGCCATCCCCATCGAGTCGGTCAAATACTTTCTGAACCATCGCGAAGCCTATGCCTATTCGAGTGACAACCCAAGCAACGCCTACCGCTATCTCTCGCCCCCAAGCCACGCGCGCAATGCGGTTGAGGAAAACTGAGATGGCAAGCCATGATCATCGAGCCAACGCAGGCTGCGCATGAGCCCATGCTGCAACCGTAAGCGGCCGCGTTTTCTCTTTCGCGGCCATGGCCATGTTTGGTTCGCGCTGCTGGCCGCCTGCTCTGGACTGCTCGCAAACGCTGCGGCGCCATCCCCGGAAAAACTGCTGCCCGATGACACCCTTCTGATGGTCACCGCCCCGGACTTCGACAAGCTATGCGACCTCTGGGCCAAATCTGTCCCGGCCCGTCTTTGGAATGACCCCGCCATGAGGCCCTTCCGGGACAAGTTCGTCTCCAAATGGCAAGAACAGTTCATCAAGCCGCTCCAGCGAGACCTGGACGCTATCGAACTTAAGGATTACGCCTCTCTGCTCGAAGGGCAACTCACCTTCGCCCTCACCCGCAACGGGTGGCAAGGACAGGATGGCCAATCCCCTGGCGTGCTGCTCCTGGCCGATACCAAGGAAAAAAGCGCGCAGAGCAAAAAGAGACTCGCCCAACTCCGCCAAAAATGGACCGAGTCCGGCAAAGCTGTCCGCATCGAAAGAATCCACGGCATCGAGTTTATGGCGCTTTCGGTTTCGACCAATGACGTTCCAAAGACGTGGCGCAGGTTCTTCCCGGGCTCCTCGCCCGTCGAGGAGTTGGGAGATGAGAACGCGCCCAAGAAGCCCCAGCCCAAAAGTGAGCTGGTCATTGGCCAGGCCGATTCGCTGATTATTGCCGGCAATTCTCTGCAAGCCGTCGAAAAACTGGTCGTGCGGCTGAGCGGCGGGTCGTTGCCGACCCTGGACGATTTGGCCGCCTATCAGGCCAACCACCTGGCCCTGTTTCGCGATGCACCTGTCTATGGATGGATCAATATAAAAGCGTTCATCGACATTTGGAAGACTGCTGCTGCCCAAAAGAAAGACAACCCCGAGGCGCCAAACCCATTGGACATCAAACCCGAAAGAATCCTCAAAGCCACCGGCATTAGCGGTTTGAACACCATCGCCTTCAGCATCCAGCCATCCACCGAAGGCACTCTGTTCCAGGTCTTCTTCGGCGCGCCCGAAAGCAGCCGGCAGGGCCTGTTTAAGCTGCTGGCCGGCGCGGCGAAGGAGACCAAACCACCCTCGTTTGTGCCGGCTGACGCTGTGAAGTTTCGGCGTTGGCGCATGGATGGCCCCAAGGCCTGGGCCACTATCGAGCAAGCGCTGGGGGACCTTTCGCCCCAGGCCATCGGCACGCTGAATTTTGTGCTCGATTCGGCCAATGCCTATGCCAGACAAACCGACCCCGGCTTTGATGTGCGCAAGAGCCTCCTGGGCAATGTTGGCGACGACATCATCTTCTACAAAAAAAAACCGCGCAGCAGCGCCCCTGCAGACCTGGACCACCCGCCTTCGCTGATTTTGATCGGGTCCCCCAATGCCGAAGAAATGGCCGCGTCGATGAAAAGCATTTTGATCTTCATGAGCCAGCAGCCGGGCACGCCGCCTGAAGCGCGCGAGTTCCTGGGCCGTAAAATCTACTCGGCCCCGTTGGCACCGATGGCCCTGCCCCTGGGCGTTGCTCCGCGGGTGGCGCCGGCTCAAACGCTTTATTACGCGGCCACAAGCGGCTATCTGGCCCTCTCGACCGATGTCTCCATTCTGGAAGAGCACCTGCGCACAACGGAGGAGCAGGGCAAAGCCCTTGGCGAAGCCAGCGGCCTGGCAGAGGCCGCCCAAAAGGTCATTACGCCCTCCTCGAGCCTCTTCGGGTATCAAAACCTCTCCCAGACCGCGCGCAATCTCTTCGAGGCCTGGCGGCAGCAGCCTAAACCCTCCGCCCCCTCACCGGTCTTTTCCGAAGCTCCCTTCTCGACGGCAAATCCGGGCGCGCCTGTCCCAAGCCAGGGTTTTAGCGACTGGGCGGATTTCTCTCTCCTGCCGGAATTCGACAAAGTGTCGAATTACTTCTATTTTATTGTGTATGGCGGGGGCGCTACGAGCGATGGGTTGGCCTTCAGCATGTTCGCCCCACGGCCGCCTAATCTCAATAACGTCTCGGAACCGAAGCATCTGTCATCCAATTGAAGATAAATTAGAGTAAAACTGGAAAGAGAGAATTCGATTCGATGCTGGTGCACTTATTAAAATCCAAAATCCACCGCGCGCAGGTCACCGGCGGGGACCTTAACTATGAAGGCAGCCTCACCATCGACCGCAATTTCATGGACCGTGTGGGTCTCGTTCCATACGAGCGCATCCTCTGCAGCAACATGGCCAACGCCGCCCGGTTTGAAACCTACGCCATCCCGGGCGAACGGGGCTCCGGCCAAATTGTGCTGAACGGGGCGGCCGCGCATCTGGGCAAACCCGGAGATCACCTCACGATCATGAGCTTTACCGAGGTCGATGGCGCCGCCGCCAAAACCTGGACCCCGCAGATACTTGTGTTGGGAGAGAACAACCGGGTACAGGATTGAACGGAGCGTAGCAGCGCGGGCAAGCCGCAACCAAAACGATCAGCCGCAAAAGAACGCAAAGAACGCAAAGCAAACTTACTGAGAAGTCCGAAACGTTCTTTTGCGGCTAATCGCTCCTGTTGCGGCTCCGGCTACGGAACTTCTCTTGCAATGTCGCAAATCCGTTTCACCTCGGCTGCCAGGTCGTCGTATGAAACCGCCTTTTGCAACAGCAAATCCGCTCCGGCCTTCATGGCGCGCGCCAGCAAATCGGGACCTATTCCCCCGCTCCACATCAGGATTTTCAGCCCCTCAAGCTGCCGCAACTCTCGGAGTTGCTCGACTACCGAAAAACCATCCATCGCCCGCAATCCAATATCGACAAGGACCACGTCTGGCCGGAGCGGGCCTTCTGCTCGCTGCTCCGCGCGTTTCAAATAATCCATCGCCTCTGCGGCGCCCTCGGCGAAAACAAAGCACACCTCCGGACAAATCTTTCGCGCGGCCATCTGAAGGATGGCTGCGTCATCCGGGCTGTCTTCGATCACCAGCACGGTTTTTTGCCTGTTCAGCGGATTCATGACCGGACCAGCAGATACTTCTCCCAGCATGAAATGTTGAGCCGGAAAACTATTGCCCTCCTTTGGGCCAGGCGCAGGGCGCCCGCGAACGCGCAAACCTCTCCTTGCCAGGCGCCAAGCGCCATCGGGGTATTCACCCCTCTGCGAGCGGCGCGCAGACTGCTTCGGAGCGCCGCCCCGAGTGCTTGAGGAGAGCGAGTGAGAGCCTGGCGACCACCGACCACCCCACACTGATTGCGCGCACTGCCAGGTTCCCTCTCCCCGTCTGCGGGGAGAGGGTTAAGGGAGAGGGGGCTGTTCGCTGGTGACGCTTAAGAATTTCACTGGCGGGTGCAGCGAGTGGAGCCTCCTCTACCCGACCCTCTCATCCAAGGGAGGAGAGGGAGATCGCGTTTCGCGCCGCAGCCGCTTAAACGCAATGGCAGTGCGGTGCGCCCGCTTCTGGCGGCGGCTCTCTCAATGCCAACGGCACTCATGGCGATTTATGCCGATAAGAAGTACAGAACGTGAACCTATCCAGATCGATTCACTCGACGGTTTGGCGCCCCTGCGGCGCGCCAAACCGGAAGGAAAAAAAGAGGCTGGGTGGGGTGGCGTTTTACCCAGGGCGCCGGCCTCGGCGGCCTTGCCCTGGGCTATTACCAGGCCGCCCCTCCGGGGCTCCGGAAAGGCGAAGCTGCTGCTCAAATCTTGAGCTGGAATGGTGGGCGCTGAGGGATTCGAACCCCCGACCTACTCGGTGTAAACGAGACGCGCTAACCACTGCGCCAAGCGCCCATCCTGGCTCACCACTATGGCCTCAACTCAAGTGCTGGCAAGACCAAAGGCCGGAGAAAAATGGCTTGTCTAAACCGGTTGCTCCGATACCGTCTCGCGGCATGAAAGTTGAATTTTACGGTCACATTCGCCAGTACCACAATATTAAGCCCGAGATCGATAAGAACATCCAGACCGTCCTGGAGAGCGGCCAATATGTTATGGGGCCGATGCTCAAGAAGTTCGAGGGCGAGCTGGCGGCGTATCACGGGACGCAATTCGCCATTGGCGTGGGCAACGGCACCGATGCGATTTGGCTGGCTTTGATGGCCCTGGGCATTGGGCCGGGCGACGAGGTCATCACCCATCCCAATACTTTTTTTGCCACCGCCGCGGCGGTCTGGATTGCCGGGGCCACGGCTGTGTTCGTCGATTGCGACCCGCGCACCAAGTGCATCGACCCGGCCAAAGTTGAGGCCGCCATTACGCCCAAAACCAAAGCCATCATCCCGGTCCACCTCTACGGCCAATGCGCTGATATGGTGGCGCTCAAGAAGATTGCCGATAAACATCACCTCAAGTTGATTGAAGATAATGCCCAGGGAATAGGCTCGCACGGCCCGAACTTCAAGGTTGGCCAGCTTAGCGATGCCGCTACCACGAGTTTCATCATTCAAAAGAACCTCGGCACATTCGGCGACAGCGGGGCGATTGTGACGAATAACGCGGAGCTGGACGCCAAGGTGCGCAAGCTGCGTAATCATGGTTCGAACGCGCGCAACGTTCACAGCTACGGTTTCAACAGCCGCCTGGATGATTTGCACGCGGGGATTCTCAGCGCCAAGCTCAAGCACATCGATGCCTGGAACGACTTGCGCCGGCAGTGGGCGGCGCGCTACACGACCGGGCTGAAGGGCTGCAAGACATTCGAGCTGCCGGTTGAATTGCACGGCAACCGGCATGTGTTCCATCTGTATGTCATCGAGACAAAGAAACCCGAGTGGCGCGACGCGCTGGTGGATTTCCTGGTCAAGAACCAGATTGATGCCAAGACCCACTACTCGATAGCCATTCATCAGCAAGCCGGTTACCCCTGGGGCAAAGGCGCCCGCATCGCCGGGTCGCTGGCCAACTCCGAGCGCAACGCGGCCACCTGCATCAGCCTGCCCATGTTTCCTGAACTAAACGCCGAGGAAGTCGATTACGTCATCGCCAAGGTGAAGGAATGGGACAAGCAGACTACTTCGGCCCCGGAGCGGGACAAGGTCGCGCAGGCAGCCTGATGTCAGCGTTGGGGAGAGGAAGCCCCTTTCCCCCCACATCCGTTCCACTCACGAACCGGCGGCTCATAGGTTCTTTTATTTTATGTCCAAATACTCCGTTGTGGTTGTGGGCATGGGAAAACGCGGCATGCATCACGCCACGGCTTTCAATGCCAATCCCCGGTTCCAGGTTGCCGGCATCTGCGACATCGACCCCAAGCGCCTGGACGAGGCGGCTGCCAAACTCGGCGGCCCCCAAAAGGGTTCTGATGCCATGGGGCTGGCCAAGGCCCTCAGGCCGGATGTCTTTTGCTTTTGCACGCTCCCGCACCTGCGCACGCCATTCATCCAGGCGGCCATCGAGGGGGGCGCAAAGCTGGTTGCATTCGAGAAGCCGGCTGCGCTGACCAGCGCGGAGCTGTTTGGAATTCGCGACCTTTTGAAAAAATCGGGCGTCAAGGCGGTGGTCAGTCATCAGCACCGCTACGGCAAGCATTATCGGAGCGTCAAAGAGACCGTTGCGAGCGGCGCGCTGGGGCGGGTGCATACGGTCTATGGCACAGCTACCGGCTGGATGACGCACATGCTCTCGCACCTGATCGATTACACCTGCTGGTTCAACGAATACACCCCGGCCATTTGGGCGATGGCCCAGGCCGCAGGCGGCGCCAAGTTCAGCGATAATCATCCCTCGCCCGATTACATCGCCGGGTTCGTTCAATTCGCCAATGGCGTTCGCGGGGTTTACGAGTGCGGCGCGGGCGCTCCCGATCAACCCGAGGCCGGCAAGTGGTGGGGCAAAAACCGGATGGGCGCCCAGGGAACCGAGGGGTTTGCGGAAGTCCTCACCAACGGCGGCTGGCGGGCGGTGACCAAAGCGGGCGGCTACCAGACCGGCGAGGGGGCGATGAATTACGAGCTGGATATGCCGCCCTACATCCAGGAGATGGCGGATTGGCTGGATGGGGGAAAACCGCATTCGTGCAATTTTGCTCATGCCTCTCTGGGCGCTGAGATCATGCTGGCCATGCAACGCAGCGCCGCCCAGGGCGGCCAGGTTGCCCTTCCCTTAACGAGCCCCGCTGATGAGCAGGCCCTCTTGAAGGCCGCTGTCGCGGGCCGTCCCGTGCTGGTCTCCTGCGAACAGAACCGGAAGGAATTCGGCTTGGCCTAAATGGTGCTGGTTCAGTTGCAACCGTGGAAGTCATCATCCAGCCTAATAAGGAAACCGCGGCGGCGCTGGTGGCGCGGATACTGGGCCGCGAACTTCGCTCCAATCCGCACCTGGTTTTGGGTTTGGCCACCGGCAAGACCATGGAGCAGGTCTATCGCAACCTGGTGCGGTTGCATCGGGAGGAGAAGCTCGATTTCTCGCTCTGCAGCACGTTCAACCTGGATGAGTATGTGGGCCTGCTCCCTTCCGACCCCAATTCATACCGGCATTACATGGACCATCACCTGTTCGGGCTGGTCAATATCGACCCGAAGAATACACATCTGCCCAATGGCCTGGCCAACGACCTCGACGCCGAGTGCCGGCAGTATGAAGCCCTCATCCAGCGCTTTGGCGGTATCGACCTTCAGCTCCTGGGCATCGGCAAGGCCGGCCACATCGGCTTTAACGAACCCCTTTCGGCCCTGCGCTCGCGCACACGGGTCAAAGCGCTCACGCCCACCACGCTCAAGCAGAATGCGCCATCCTTCGGCGGCGAGCAAAACGTCCCCCGACGCGCCATCACCATGGGGGTGGGCACGATTATCGAGGCGCGGCGTTGTTTGCTCCTGGCCACTGGCGCCAGCAAAGCCGAAGTGATTGCCCAGGCGGTGGAAGGCCCCATTACCAGCATGGTGACGGCTACCGCCCTCCAACTCCATCCGCGCTGCACGGTGCTTGTTGATGAGGAGGCCGCCGCCAATCTCAAAGAAAGGGATTATTACCGCTGGCTATTCGAGAACGAACCGGAGTGGCAGCAGTACCGGTGAGGAAAGCAGGCTAGCGCAAGTTCCAGAATGCGCCCTATCCGGTTCTCTTGCGAGACGATGCGGGTTGTTGGGAACCCCACTGGCGGGGATGGATTTGTTCTGGTCAATTTGGTTGGCATGCGCAGCAGCACATTCCGTGGCGGCGTTACGCTGACCAAATCCGACCTTGGCTCCATCCAGATTGAGCGCAAAGAAGCAGGTTTGGTGGAAAGTCGCGCCTGTTCAAGCTGGGACTCGAAGCCCTCCGCATCTCGCTGGCACAGGAGTAAGACCCGTTCTTCGGCCTTTCCATTTCGCGAGTTGACCCGCTGCCGCATCAGTTAGATGCGGGATACAATCATCTACTGAAGTCGGCCCGCGTCCGCTTCCTGCTGGCCGACGATGCAGGCGCAAGAAAAACCATCATGGCCGGCCTTCTGCTAAAAGAACTGAAGCTGCGCGGACTGGCGGAGCGCGTGCTCATCATCTGTCCGGCAAATCTCCCTTTCCAGTGCCAGCGTGAAATGGCCGACCGGTTTCAGGAGCAATTTCACATCCTCCGAGGCGACCTGCGGGTCCAGTACGGCGTCAATCTTTGGAACGATAAGCCGCAAATCATCACGTCCATGGACTTGGCCAAACGGGATGAAATCGTGCCGAGCTTGCGCCAAGCCGACGAATGGGACTTGGTAATAGTGGACGAGGCGCACCGAATGTCGGCCCGCGACACCGAACACAAGAGCGAGCGGTACAAGTTGGGCGAAATTCTGCGCGACAAGACCGCGCAGAAAAGTCCCCCGCAAACTGCGAAGGAAATCCTCGTTCAAGCATTCGAGATGTTTGAGCGGAATTCTGAGACCGTCGTGCCTGTTGTGGACCAAATCTTGGTCGCGGCGACAAAAGCGCCGAGAATAGACATTAAGCCAACTCCTGCCGGACGGCTGGTAGTCACGCTTTCGGAAGGCGAAACTTTCGAGGTGAGCATTCCGGGTGACCTTTCGGCGTTCAGAGCGATTCTCGCACGTGTTGGGGTAATTTGTGGTGCCGCCGCTGAGAAGCACACTATCTCAGGGAAGACCAAAGCATTCTTAATGCCTTGGGGTGCGATACCGGATAAGAGAGCGGTCGAACGCAGAAATCAGACCATTGAGTATGCCAGCGCGGTGGTTCGAGAACAGCCAGGAAGCCCGCTCTACAAAGTTGATGCGGATTACTACCTCTCACAATATGGTCCTGAATATGATGTCTTTTCGCCTGCAACGCCGCCGCTGAGGCCGCCCTTGCTGTAGGCGTTAAGCTGCCTGCGCTCCGACGTGATTTCCAGCAAGCGAGTACGCCGAAAATTATTTGCGCCTGGTGGGGAATCTCAAACCCTTAAAAGCACATTTTCGAACCGACCCGGTCCTTTTGGCCGACCTCACTGGGATACTATTCGTCAGAGGCGCTTCAGTCGCTTTGTCAAACCAGCTTTCACTGCCTCGTGGATGTACTCGGGAAACCCACGTGGAAGCTGCTTTTCTAGGGTCGTAATCGCCGCATCAGTGGCCTGGGCGACCTCCGCCAACACTTCTTTTGCAAGCGACGCAGGCAAACCCGCTCGTTCAGTGGTTTGGATGAAATGCCGCCCCTTGATCTCATCTAGACGATAATGTCGGCTATCGCCCGCGAACATTGCCAGTTTCATCTGCTTGCGCTCGATTTGCCGGGTGACGAGGCTCGGCTGCGCGGTTAACACATCGTACACCGGCGTGAGCATAAGTCGGCCGCCTCGGCCCAAGAAGATGCTGAAATTCTTGGCATGGCCATCCGTAGCCCCAATCAGCCAAAACAGCACCTGCGCCTTCAAAAACGCCTTCTGATCTTCAGCCGGCGTATCGCTTCCCAGCAGGTTAAGCCCCTCGACTATGCCCGGGCCCCCGTGATTCTGATATTTCAGGCCCGGTGGGCAGGAAAGCGCCTGGCAAAAGTCTTCCTGTGGAAGACGTAACAGCCGACCGTCATCCGTCCACCTCCGGTCAAACCGTTCGATGACCAGCGCCACGGTCTTTCCGAACACGTTCATTTTCGCCTTTGCCGTGGGAAGCCCGAAAGCGGCCATGAGTTTCAGGCAGTAATATTCGTTCTCAACGCTGTTTGAGAGGTCGATGCCGTTCTGCAGCGTTCCAATCTGCGTTTTAAGAAGATGCGTTGTAGGCGTTGTCGCGTGGGGTTTCCACCACTTTCCTTTATAATGGTTTCTACGGGGATCATAGTGGGTAGAGATTGAGCTTTCCGCAGAAGAACAGGATACGAATCCGGTAGTTGTGAAAGTTGCGAAAGCCTCGGGCAGCGGACTTGAGACTCTGGATTTTCGAGTTCAGCCCCTCGGT
>DASYZB010000123.1 GCA_035946615.1 Verrucomicrobiia bacterium | reverse complement strand
ATAGCCATGAATATCGTCGCGACACCACCTGCGATTAGAGACGAAATAAAAAGGTTGCGAAAAAATACGATATTTAACGCAGCAGTAATCGCGATCCAAATGACAATTACAATCGTGACAAAAATAAAGACCATGGTTAGCGCGCCGTCCCATAAATCAATGGCTTCCGAATTTGGCTACCTTTGGTTCCTTGAAGTTATCGCCAACCGTTAGGTAATTCCGCTTATAGGGATGGTCCGCCCCCTTCATTTCGGCTTCAATGAGCCCGACGGGACACGGTGGTACCCGTAATCAAAGGAGGCGGACCAACATGGCTATTCAAACACTTGGCTTGGATATCGGCAAATCCACATTTCACGCGGTTGGGCTGGATGGCTCCGGTGCGATCGTGCACCGGCATCGCTACACCCGCGCCGCCCTGATGCGGTTCATGGCGAACCTGCCGCCCTGTTTGGTGGGGATGGAGTCCTGCGCGGGCTCCCAGCACCTGGCGCGACGGTTTGGCGAGCACGGCCACACCGTGAAGCTCATGGCCCCGCAGTTTGTGAAGCCCTACGTGAAGTCGAACAAGTCCGATTACCTGGACGCGGAAGCCATCGCCGAGGCGGTCACCCGCCCAACCATGCGCTTCGTGCCAGTGAAGACAGTGGCGCAACAGGATCTGCAGGCCCTGCACCGGGTGAGAAGCGGGCTCATGGCCCAGCGCATCGCCGGCATCAATCAGCTCAGGGCCTTCCTGCTCGAGAACGGGATTACGATCCCCATCGGGGTCATCGCCCTGGGCCGGGAGCTGCCCTTGATCCTCGAGGATGCCGAGAATGGGCTGTCCACGCGCATGCGGGCTTTGGTGTCTGACCTCTGGCAGGAGGTCAAGGCGCTCGACCGACGGATCGCCGCACTCAGCGCTGAACTCCGACAAGTGGCCGAGGCGGATCCGGCCTGCCGGCGACTCCTGACCGTGCCAGGAATCGGGCCCCTGACAGCCACCGCGCTAGTCGCCTGCATCGGGGATGGCCGGGAGTTCCGGCGAGGCCGGGAGCTTGCCGCCTTCCTGGGGCTCGTCCCCCGCCAGCACTCCACGGGCGGCAAGACGACGCTCCTTGGGATCTCCAAGCGCGGCAACAACTACGTGCGCATGCTCATGGTCCACGGGGCCCGCGCCGTGGTGTGTCACTCAGACCGCCGCCAGGACCGGCTAGGTACCTGGCTCCGGGAACTCAAGATACGCCGACACACGAACGTGGTCGTCGTGGCGCTCGCCAACAAGATCGCCCGCACCGCCTGGGCGGTGCTCGCCCACGGCGAGGACTACCGTCCCGCCGTGGGCACGAACTGAGTTTGATCCCGCCGGGTTTGCAAGCGTCACGAGGTGATGGCGGCAATGGTTGAACGGCCTGACTGAAAACCTGTGGCCAAAAGAGATCTTCTGAGATCGCACCGCTTATGAGGACAGCCAGGCGCGCATTCCCATCAGGGCCCGAAGGCGACTTCTGCCTTCAACATGAGGCCGGATACATTTGCGCAAACCATTTTGACGTCACTCAGCGTGCAGGCTTGCAATCAGGGGGCGGACCATACATTCTGGCCGAATGTTACCCTTCAAGCGTTCTGATCGCGGTTTTACCCCTAATCGTCTACTCCCAACCCTAAGCTGCCCTTCCCGAGTGCGCTAGCCTCTTTCTAAACCAGCTAATTACTCGAACTGCCATATATAGCATCCAAGAGAGAGCCGGCCACGCGACGAGAAATGACCCATGCATTAGTCCCCAGCTATGAAATCCGGGCCAATGCATGACACCGAAAAGGTAACCCAATGGGAACATTAGGCAAAAGCCACCTACGATGCAGAAGAGGGTTATCAGCGCCGTTTTGGCAGATTCATCCATCTGTCGCCTGCGTCTTGTGATGAGTCGTATCCAGTTAATCTAGGGCTACCGTCGAATAAATATTGAACGCTCGCTTATGGCCGCATTCAGAACTCAAGCGGCGCTTCACCGATTGTACCCTGTGGCACTCTGCTCGCGACCCGTTGCAGCACTCCAGATTAGGCCTGGCTTCGGTCGAAAAATGTCTTTCCATATTTCCGTTTAGATGGCTCAGAAATCGAAGAGCTCGTTGCGCGCATTCCT
>DASYZB010000122.1 GCA_035946615.1 Verrucomicrobiia bacterium | reverse complement strand
GGCGCTCGTCGCCACGCCCGCATCCGCAGCTACATCTCAACTCTCCGCAAACACGGCCTGCCCGTCCTCGAATACCTCCGCCTCGCTCTTGATGGCCGCCCTTTCCTGCCTCAAGGCGCAAAATCGACCTGAGCAGTTACGCAAGTTGATTGCAGCAGTCAATGGCGGCGGCATTTACACATGGCAAAGCACGCCCACGCCCGTCCTCAACATTAAGCCCTCTGGCGCCAATTTGCTCCTTTCGTGGACCGTGCCCTCGATGAACTTTGTTTTGCAGGAAAGCCCTGATCTGACCACCGGCATCTGGTCAAACGTGACGGCAATCCGGACGCTCAGCTACAGCAACCTCCAATACCAGGTCAGCCTGCCAGCGCCAGAGGGAGGCTGGTTTTTTCGCCTGATCTCGCCGTGAGCGCCGTATGGTCTCAAGCTGGGCTCTTTAACAAGGGATTGAAGCCAGCCTGGGTGAAATGATGATCGGTGGTGAACGAATCCCGGATTTTTAATTCTCGCATCAGCGCGAAGCTGACGCAATCGGTGAAAGACCATTCTTTGTCATCGTGACGGGAAAACAACTCTGCAGCAGTGACGAATCGGTCGGCATCAATCCATTCAACACGCAAGGCTCGGCTCCCGAGAACCGTTTTAAGAAAATCGGCAGCCGCGGCATGGCTGTGGCGCTTGAGCAGGAGAGTGGCGGTTTCATCAACGATGTAATCGGTCGTGAGAAATCGGCCCTTCTTGCGCGCCAATGCGGATTGCAATTGGACGGCGCGGTGGTGGTGTTCGTCTGAAGCGTCCCACAGGGCTAGAAAGCCGGCAGTATCGATTAAGACCTCAGGCGCGGCCATAAAGGATTTTGTCTATGCCAGCGTGAAGAGTTTCGCCTTGAGGACTTGGAAGCGCGCGCTGTCCGATCGTTAGAAATGGATCCGTAGCTGGACGGGCAGGACCTTCGGTTAGAACCGGCTCCAAACGCGCTGCAGGCCGGCCGCGGTGGGAGAGAAGGAATCTCTCGCCCTTGGCGACGCGGCGCAGGATGCCTTCGGCGTCTTTCCGAAAATCCAGCATGGTAACCGTTTTCATTTATTCAACTTTAAGTTAAACTTCATTAACGGGCAAGAGCCTCTTAGATATCGTTGAAGGAGTCAGGATCTCAGGTTTGAGATTTCATATTTCAAAAAGGGCGCACGGATGATTCCCGCAGGGACCTGACATTTTCCGGCAAAAAACGGGAACGGACGAGTGGGGGTCAGAATAGCTTATTTTAACTGACATCGGTATCATAGCTGTATCATAGCATCGGTGTTTACGATAGAGCAGGTGGCTCACATCACCCGCTGAGCCCATGCAGAGTCGATCTGCGATCCAGTCCAGGGTCATGGTGGTCTGGTTTCGCAAGCGTGCGGCAATCTTTACCTTTGCGGGGTGTCCCTTTGGATGGCGTTCCAGCTCCAGCGCACCCCATCGCAAAGCCCGGAGCTCCTGGCTCACGATTCGTTCCGCCTTGCCCTGGGCACTCTGAAAAACTTCCTCCCCGACATGGCGCGGACCGGCCTGATGTTCCACTTGTGCCAGCAGTTCTTGACGGAATTCCTCGCTGCCAAGATACCAGCCTTTGGGCTGGTATTCTCCCAAACCCTCTGCCCGGCGGCGGGCTTCCATCAGACCGGCCAGTTGCCCGCGCCCGGCGGTGCTGTCTTTGGGAATGCCCCACTCACCCAGGAGCCGGTCCACGCGCAGCCAGCTTGGGCGCAGCGAAGGCTCCTGGAGGTAAAGGGGATAACTGCTCCAGCAAACCACCAGATGAAAGTGATTGTTCATGAGGCACCAGGCGTGGACCTGCCAATCGGTTTTCTCACAGGCTTGGCCAAGGGTATCAATGAATTGGTGGCGGTCCAGGTCGTCCAGGAAGATCGGCTCGCGGCGGTCGCCCCGGTTCATGGCGTGGTAAATAGCCCCAGGGTATTGAAGTCGCAGCTTCCTTGCCATTGAAAGCCAGCATGCGATGGAGTTGCGCAAACGTCAAGCGCCGAAGATGCTGAGCGCAGTCAAGATGAGCTGTTCTGACCCCCACTTTGCCGCGTGATGGTTTGGGCATGGCCCGAGCGCTAATTCTCCTGATGGTGCTCTGCGCGGTTGCATGGAGGCGGTTTTGGAATTAACGGCCCCGATGAAAGCCCGAGAGGGCATCGTGTGGTGATGGCTTGAGAATATTAATTGGGCGGTCATCGCACGGTTCGCTGCGGTCGGGTGTTAGGTGGCGTGATGGCTAAATTGAAACTTGTCGTCAAACCAAAAGGTGCTTCCCGTAAACCGTGGCGCACTCGTGACGATTGAACGAACCGCTCCACTGCCGCATTCAGCCAATATGGATTGGATGCCCTAATCTCCGTGCCGTCCGGTGAATGAATAATGACATAACCACTCGCAGAAGACTTCGGAGCAAATTCATCCATCTCGACCCACACGCATGACGGCTGTGGGCCGTTATCCGAAATCGAGAATGATGCGGCAACTGACTTCGCGAGCTTTTCGGCTGCGGCCCTGGTTTCTGCCGATGCATCGTTCGAGACGACAACCTTCGGACATATACGCGCCCACCAATACCAGTCGGAATATGAACTCCCAAAAACCTGCACCATCCTGTCCACCTGAGCCAATCGGGGACTATGAGACGCAGCGCACCGATCTCTGGCAGCTTCAAGCCCTGTGCGGTCATGCACCAAGAATGCCCGGGTGGCGGTAACATAGTCGTTCCAGTCGGGCCACAGCTCCGGTAAACTACTTGAAGTCGTAGCTTTATCCAGATGCCGAACGGCACGAGCTGTTTGTCCATCCAGCGCAAACAGCATCCCTGCATGAAGGTGAAGGAATTTCTGTTGACCTGGGCCTAACTCCCGGTGTCCGCGGAGATAATCCTCAATGAGACTTGCCGCCCTTCGATAGTCGCGCTGGTCGAATAACCATCGCCAGCCCAAACCGAAGGACTGGTCAAACTGGGCGTAAGGGAGTGAAAGCGCTGTTGCCCGGTTGAAACTCTCGGATGTGGCACCAACAAGTAATCCGCTGGCGAGCGAGGAAATGAATACGATTGGCCAGGAAAGTCGCCCAGTCTGACGCATATACTTAACAGACACCGCCACAAACCATATTCCTGCTCGCCAGGGATGACAAAGCCGCATAACCTCTAGCAGTGTATCCTCCGTGCCGGCGTTTTACAACTGACCAAGTTTCAGGTGACGTTGAGGCCACCGTCCCGATCAGGTTTCGGGTTTGCAGGAACGGCCACGGGTTCATGGGTGCTCATCGAGCACTGACGCCACCGTCACCATTCAATGCCGCATTGGTAGCGACCTCCGGGTCAATGGCCTTTAGAGCCTGAGTATTCCGCGGCTCTTCGCCGGTCAATTGAAGTGCAGTCGCGGGCCCAGGACGTCCAGCGCCTGCTGGATATCCCACGTCTTGAGGACGTTGAGGTAGTCGGGCCCATCTCGGTGCGATTTTGGCACGTCACCCAGCTCCAATTCCGTGAGGTCTGGCTCGAACAACGCGGCGTAGGCGCTGTTAACCGCCATTGGCCCGGAAGCCTGTGCGGTAATCACCGCATCACGGTATGGTGCGAGGGACCTCAGCGACCTGGCCGCGCAACGGATATCCCAAACGCGCATCCCGTCCAATGTTTGGCCCAGCAACATAAACCGCCGGCGTATCTGGATTGCGGTTTTTGAGTCGGCTGCCCAAGGAGTGGGCTCGATGCCGCGCGGAGCAAAGAAAGCCAGGGCGGCCCGCTGAGCTTCCATACGCCGGCGCAACGGGACACAATCCACGGGCGAACTTGAGGTTTGCCAGAGGGCCCTTTCGGGTGAGTTGGTCCAGTCAGAGCTATCCAACACTTGCAGAATGATGAGTTGTGGTTTTCGGACCCTCACATCGTTCACAACCACCAGCGGCCGCTCGATCCCCGGTTGGGGAGAGACGATGTAGCGTCGAATGCGCACTCCATCCGCCTTCCGGTCGTCTGTCAAAGAAATCGTGGCCGGCGGCGGCTCGGCCGGCCAGCCGCCGAATGTTTTCTGGCGCAATGTGGCCAGGCAATTGGCCTCCCAGCGCCGGCGCTCTGGAGACCCGGCCGGGGAAGCGGGCGGCTGGGCCTGGGCTACGAAGTATTCCTGGATTTTGGTGTTGATCTCATCAGGAGGCAACTGGTCGAAGACCCGGAGTTGCTCGGGCGAAAAGAAGCGCTTTGCAGCCATTTCGATGAGCGGGTCCTGGCCTTTGAGATAACGATTGAACCAGCGAAAGACCGGCAGTTGAAGGTCCTGGGTGTCAGCATGCGGGCCGTCTGTGATGAGCAAGCCCAGCTTGTTGGTCTGGCCGTAGAGCTGGTAAATGCGCCGAGTCTGGAAGTAGAGCCGCACCACGCCGTCCAGGGGGAAGAGGGTGTCTTTGTCCGAGTTGGCGATCAGGAGCGGCCTGGGGGCGATGAGGGCAGCCAATTGCGGGAAATCCCAGCGATAGGTGTTCACGAAGAACATGCAATCGCAGTGGCCTTCGACCGCGCCATCCACCACCTGGTTCTGGAGGTCAGTCATTCCGGCTACAGGGGCGGCCACCTTCACCCGCTCATCCAAGGCGGATACCGTCCAGGTATAGGAGCCGCCGCCCGAGCGGCCTGTCATGCCGATGCGCTCGGGGTCCACTTCGGGCCGGGTGCAAAGATAATCCAAGGCCCGGATGGCAAACCAGGCCTCGACCCCGGCAGGGGTGTATCCGCGCGCATTCCACCACCACTGGCCCAGGTTGTAGGTCCCATGATGGATTCCCTGGATCTCGCCCAGTTGGAGCGTATCGATCATCAGGCAGACATACCCATTGCGCGCGAACCAGGCGCCGTGGTGCTGATAATAGGCCTTGCAACCGCAACTGACCCCATTGGTCACCACCCGGCTGTGGCCGCAGACGTACAGAATAGCCGGCCCAGGCTTGGACAGGTGTTTGGGGAGATACAAGTTGGCGGTGACATACAAATGCGGCGAAGCCTGGAAGTACAGTTTCTCGACCGTGAACTCCTCCTCTTCGAGCTGGCCTGTGATCACCGGATGCAACTCGGTCCGCTCAGGCAGCGGCCACAGGCCGAGCATTTCCTGGAGTTGACGCCGCAATTCCGCGCGGCGCGTTTGCCAGTCCTGCAGAGACGATATCCCGGCCAGACATCGCCTGGAGAGCAGGGCCGTTTCCTGGCGGAAGTACGCGCCAAAGGCCGGATCATCGGCCTCATTGCGTGGAGACGCTGCCTGGGCCCGGAGCGGCCGGGCAGGAAAGCAGAGCACCGCACAACTCACCAGCAAGGGGAAGGGGTTCATGCGTCCACGGACCAATGTCTTTCGCATAAAACCAGACTCTCAGATCTCCGGTGGCTTTCAATTCGAATTGGCATTTATCAACGCTAAGGATTGCGCTGGGGAGCGCGCCCGCCTCGGGCGCTGCCGACGCCGCCCTCGGCGTCGGCATGTTGTATCTATTGTAGCGTCACCTTTTGGTGTTTCGGTGTTTCGCACTGCGTTCGGCGCGAGGCGCGCCGAACAGCGCCCGAGGCGGGCGCTCTCCCCGAATAGGCACTGAATCGTTCCGAGGGGGGGGTCAGAACAGAATGGCGCTTAGATAGAGCCTGTCCCAAAAGCGGGGTTTTTGGCGATGATGGAAATGCAACTAATGAATGTATTCGTAATGATAAGCTACACTAGGCATCAGTGCCAATTCACCTCGTTAGCATGTCGAAATCCGCTGGTCCAGTACACACCGC
>DASYZB010000121.1 GCA_035946615.1 Verrucomicrobiia bacterium | reverse complement strand
CTAGTATCGTGACAATATAATTACGTTACATAGTGGCGTGCTAGTTTCCGGTCGGCATCCTGGCGGGTGAACTTCCATTCAATCCGAGATTGCGCCTCATTCCGGCGTTGCTCCCAGGCCAGCACTTCGGAGCACAACTGTGCTTCATCGCCGATTCGCCGTCCTGTGCATTGCCGGTCCAGAATCCCGATCTCGATCTCGACCATGTTCAACCAACTGGCGTGCTTGGGCGTATAGTGGAACTCCAGCCGCGACAGAAACACGGCTGCCGCTTCCCTCCCCATGGTCTCCTCAAATGACGCACGAAAATGGGTGTTCAGATTATCCATGACCAAATGGATTTTGCGTGCCTGAGCATAGACCTCCAGCGCCAGGAATTGTACGAAGGCCACGAAATCGGGTTTGGTGCGCCGCTTAGTCACTTCCACCTCGCGATGACCGCCCTTGGGTTCCACCGCCACAAACAGGTTCCGTGTACCAGCCCGTTTGTATTCGTAGTCTTCTTTGGCAATTTGGCCCGGAGCTGCTGGAATTGGGGGACGGGTCTGCTGCAACAGTTGCTTACTCTTTTCATCCAAGCAAACCACCGGTTCGGTGGCATCATAGGGCTTGGCATACAGACCCAGCAACTCGTACATGCGCTCTCGGTATCCGGTGGTGATTCGCCCGATGCACCACATCATTTTGCGCCAAGGTTTACAGACGTTTTTTTTAGAATTTGGCGGATGCTCTCCCGGTTGATGCCTTCCAATTTGGGCCGGTGCCGCGCCGCGATGGTTAGCGAGCGGACTGTCCAACGCACGGCGCCTTCGGGCGGTTGGCTGCGCGCCAGGGCTACTACTTCGGCTTCTTGGTCGGTGCCATACTTGGCTGGTTGGCCCGGACGCGCCGCATCGTAAAGGGCGTAATCCAATCCCTTCTCAGCATAGGCCGATTGCGTGCGCCAAATGACCATCCGGCTTACACCGAGGACTTGTTGGATGTGCGCCGCGGGCACTCGCGCCTCCGCCGCCAATAAAATATGGGCGCGCGTCACCTCCCGAGCCGAGTGCTGACCTTTGCTCCGGAAAGCCTCTAAAAAGCGTCGATCTCCGGAGCCCAATTGGATTTGGTTGGGTTTCATCCCAACCAGGCTAATGTAACGTTATTATATTGTCAACATACTAGATTTTGGCCCATGAGGGTTCTGAAACCTAGTGAACTCAAGGCCAGAACGGGAGCAATTCTCGACAAGACAAAGCACAGGCCAGTTTACGCGGAACGCGAAGGCACTCTGCTTGTCATCACCAAAGCCAAATTGGTCCCCACGCCGCAAGATTCGCCGTTCTCGCCCTGGGAACTGAGAGCAAAGGCCATCGAGTCGTTTTATTAGTCAGCCCAAGCCTGGTGAGGTCTGGTGGATTGACTTGGGGATGCGCTCGAAGTTCCGGCCAATGATGGTGGGCTCTCAAGAGCATCCGAATCCCGAAAGGGCTCTCAGCGTTTGCATTCCTTGCACCCCCACCATCAAGGGCGGGCAATACGAGGTCGCACTTCCCCCGGGTCAGATAGATGGCCGGTTCAGATGAAGGTGTCGCCAACGTGCTCGGTATTCAAGCCGTCGAGCACCATCGTTTCAAGCGACGCGCCGGGCGCTACGAAGCGCCGGTGCTTGCGGCCATGCGAAAGTGGCTGCCATGCGAAAGTGGCTTGCCTCGATGCTTGAAATCTAAGATAATGCTTTGCGTCTCGGGCCTTTTTCCGAACGGGGCTTCGGGTTAATGGTCAATAAGTAACTCGAATCAGGGGCATTGCCGCCCGCCGAGCATCAGCTTCCCGAAAAAGCGCTGGTTTTATACAAATCCGGTTGGGTATGGTGTCTGTTTAGTAAATTGCCATGGCAAAGACGAAGAATTCAGAGCGCGAGAGCCAGGCGGCCCCAAAGCTGCCCAAGCCACCTGGCGCCCCACCGCCGCTTCCAACAGTGGCGCCCTTGTTCCGTAGAATCGACTGGTTAACCCTGCTGATTACCTTCGCAGTGGTAGCGGTCGTGTATTTTATCACGCTCGCCCCTGAGTTGACCCTCGAGGACTCCGGCGAGTTGGTCACCGGCTCGTTCTATGCCGGCATCCCGCACCCGCCTGGCTACCCGGTTTGGACCATCTATAGCTGGCTGTGGACCACGCTTGTCCCCTGGGGCAACATGGCTTGGCGGGTGGCCCTCGGGGAAGCTTTTCTCGGGGCGGTCGCCTGTGGTCTGTTGAGCCTGCTGGTCTCGAGAGGCAGCAGCATGTTCATGGAGAGCATCGAAGAACTCAAGAGCATGACTGGCAAATGGGAGAACGCGATTTGCATGGTCTCGGGAGTGGTAGCGGGTCTGCTGATGGGTTTTGATGGATTCATGTGGAAGGAATCGATCGCGGTGAACCGCATTGCGGTCACCAGCGTGCCTTGGTTCCTCATTGTGCTGGTGTGCCTGCTGCGATGGCTTTACGCCCCACACCAATACCGTTTTGTCTATTGGGCGCTGTTTGTTTTTGGAATCTGTTTCACCACCCACCAGAGCCTCATTGTCGCGGCCATTGGGGTGGAGGTCGCGATCGCTGCTGGCAATCAACGACTGGGCCGCGATGTGTTTTTCGGAAATTTTGTCCTGTACATGCTGGGCAACGTCTATTACTGGGTAGTCGGCCAGCAGGTCTTCGCCAATTTATCCAAACCTGGGTTGCAAATCATTTTCCATGGGGTCGGGCTCCTTTCCTTGGCGGGCAGCATCTGGCTGGGGTTGAAAACCAAAACCAAGGGAATCGAGTTTGGGCGCGATTTTCTTTTGCTGGGCATCTTCGTTTCATTCGAAATGGCGTTGCTGCACAAAGCCGATTCGGGCGTGTGCGCATTCTTTATTCTGGCCACATTGGGTTTGGCGGCTTGGTTTGGCTATTTGGCTTGGAAGACCTGGAGACTGAGCCACGAATGGTTCACCGTCAGCATTATGGGCCTGCTTTGGATTCTGGGGGCTTCATTTTATCTGTACATGGCGGTTTCGGGCATGACCAATCCTCCCATGGAATGGGGATACCCGCGCACGGTCGAAGGGTTCTTCCATGCCCTGAGCCGCGGGCAGTACGAGCAGCCCAACCCCACCGACCTCATTTCCGATCCGCTGCGCTTTTTGGGTCAGGTCTGGATGCTCATCAGCGGCGTGGCCATTGAATACACATGGGTTTACATGTTCATCGCCCTGGTGCCGTTCCTGTTTTTCTTCAAGATGCAGCGCCGCGAGCGCGCCTGGTTGATTGGGCTGAGCGGGATTTATCTGTGCCTGGGTGTGTTGTTGATGATTCTGCTCAACCCCACGCCCGACCGCGCTTCGGCGGACCTCATCAAGGTTTTCTTCTGCAATTCACATACGATCGTTGCGGCGCTGATTGGCTACGGGCTGGCGCTCACAGCCGCCTTTATGGCCACTCATTACAAAACGTTTCGTCTTTGGGGGTTGGGAGGCGGTGTGGTTGCAGTTGTTGCCGGCATCTTCGGCCTTTATGAGACCGTTGGCCGGACCTTCTTCGGCCTGGCGGGCGAGCCGGAGAGCTTCGCGGAATTGCCTCACTGGATTGCCCGCGCCTTTGCGCCGCACCAGTACGGATTGCCCGTTTATGGTGGCTTGCTTCTGGTTGCTATTCCGCTGGCGTTCGTTGTGGCTCTGGTCTTTTATCGCGAGCGCGGGCCTTTGTTCATTACGCTCAGTTTGTTTGTCGCCATGCCGGTCTATTCCGTGCTCGCCCACTGGTTTCCGAGCAATCAACACGATCACATGTTCGGGTACTGGTTCGGACACGACATGTTTACCCCGCCATTCAAAGGCGCCAATGGCAAGCCGCTTTATCCGGAAATGGCCAAAGACGCCGTGCTCTATGGCGGGACTGACCCGGGCCGCTTTTGTCCGACCTACATGATCTTCTGTGAAAGCTTTACGCCGCACAATTGCCAACCGCTAGAAGACCAGAAGTTCGACCGGCGTGACGTGTATATCATCACCCAGAATGCCTTGGCCGACGGGACATACCTGGATTATATCCGCGCCCAATACAACCGCAGCAAAGAGATCGATCCCCCGTTCTTCCAGGATTTGCTGCGGTCCGCTAAAGAAAAAGAACAGAATTATGAGACTAACTTTCTGGCGCGCCTGATCTCGCCCTTGGACACGGCCTTCGAGGATTACGGCGACCGTGTCGAAAAACGCCGGCGCACCTTTACCTCGTGGTTTACTGCGCAGGATTTCATCGACCTGCGCGGATTTGCAGCGCGCCTGCGCCCGGGGCCGGACCAGGACACCGTGTCAAAATTTATTTACGAGAACCTTGCCGCCGAGACCCGCCAACTCTTGGCAGGCCAAGGCAATGACGCCGCTTTGGGCGAGGACCTGGCAAGGGATTTAAACGTGTTGCTGGATCGCGATTTGGAGGTCAAAAAGAGCCTTGCTGCCAAGCTGCAGGAAAAGAGTGACATCGACCAGCAGATCGCCGGAGGCAGCACTTCGGAGAGCCTGCACCGCAGACAGGACGAGCTGGCAAAGCAAATCGCCGAGTTGTCCAAAGTCGAGCTGCTTTATGAGCCCGACCGTTTCAAGCAGGTCCAGATTTCGGAGTACTTGGCCGACTTTATTAAGCAGAATCCCCAGAGCCATACCCGGGTTCGCTTGAATCGGCTTTTGCTCGAAGCCGCTTATCCCAAGGAGATCGCCAAGAGCCTGGGCGGGGTTTATCCCGACCGCGAGATTTACATCGCCTCGCCTGAGGACTCCCAACATTGCTTCAATGAATACCTCAGCGATGCCCAGCGGCGCTTGCAACATGACACGCAGTTCCCGAACGAGCCCAAACAAATCCGCCAGGGCGAAGACGTGCGGGTGGTGGATAACCGGGTGACTGTCGCTGGCCAAACCGCTGTGATGGCCATCAATGGCCTGCTCACTAAGGTCATGTTCGATCATAACCCCAAAAACGAGTTCTATGTCGAGGAAAGCTTCCCGTTGGACTGGATGTATCCGCACCTGACTCCCTACGGGATCATTATGAAGATTAACCGCCAGCCGCTTCCGTCGCTAACGGAGGATGTTCTGCGCACCGACCATGAGTTTTGGAAACAGTACTCCAAACGCCTGACCGGCGACATCATCGATTACGATACACCGCTCAAACAGATCACTGATTGGATCGAAAAGGTATATCTGCGTCATGACTTGAACGGGTTCACCGGTGACCGTAAATTCGTTCATGACGATGATGCGCAAAAGGCCTTCTCTAAACTGCGCAGCTCGATTGGCGGCATCTATGCCTGGCGCCTCACCCAGGCCCCGCCTGAATACCGGCCTAAAACCAGCGCCGAATACCAGAGCATCCTGAGGGAAGCCGATTTTACCTTCCGCCAATCCTTTGCGTTTTGCCCTTACAGCCCCGAGGCAGTCTTCCGCTATGTGAATCTGCTCCTGCAACTCAACCGCCTGGATGACGCCCTGCTCATCGTACAGACCTGCCTCAAGCTGGACCCTTACAACGCAGCAGTTATCGGCCTTTTAAGCCAGTTGGAGCAGTATAAGACTCAGCAAACCCAGCACGCCGGCCTCCCGGCGCCCCAAACCCAGGTGCCGCTCATGGAAGCCGAAATCCGCGCCCATCCCAGCAATTTCCCGGTGGTTCTTGAACTGGCGAAAACCTATTTCCAGATGCAGCAGACCAGCCGGGCGGACCAACTCCTGGAAACGCTCGTTACCAGCCCGGGTGTGGCGCCCGCGTACATAATCCAGGCCGCCCAGCTTTACGGGCAGGCTGCCAACTGGCCGGGTCTGGAACGCGCACTCGAGAAGCTGGTCAAGGTCTCTCCCGAAAGCCCCGAGGCCTGGTACGATTTGGCCGCCTTTAAAGCCAACCTGCGAAAGGATAAAGAAGCTTTGACCGACCTCGCTCAGGCCATTGACCTGAGCGTTAAACGCCGCCAAACCAATCCTGCTGCGCTCGATTTGGTCGCCAAAGCCCGCGAAGATGATCGCTTCGCCGCCCTTCGCAAGACCCCCGAATACCAGAAACTCATCCCGCCAAAGTAAGAGCCCGGTTTATGAGAGCGACTTTCTTCGGCTCTTTCTCGTGTCGTTGACAGTGCCCTCAAAAGGCCTTGACGATTACGCAGGCCAGGAAGAATCTGGGCAACCTTCTTGAGGCCGCTGTGCGCGGAGAAAGCATCGGCCTGATTTCAGGTCCGCACATCATCGCTCTTCGCAAGGTGGAAGTCGAGTCCACTAACTGCGCCCGGAGTGAATATGGAGTGAGCGACGCGCAACTGGAAGAGATCGACCGCCTGACCGATCGACGCTTTCAAAAGATGAAATCGAGGGGCAAGCTGAAGCTCACGACGCGCGCTCAACTCAAGGCGCTTTTTGAAAAAACCGCTCGCGCTTGATCCAGATGTCCTGGGGGGAATTCAAAACGGAGTACGACATTCTGTGTGCAGTCGATCAATTAGAGTTTTGGTGGCCTGCCCGCTGGGAGGAGCTTAAGCTATATGACACCGGCGAAATCGAGTGCAGAGTCTTTGGCCACGTTTGCCCTGTTTTCTTCAATAAAGAGCCGTTTACAGAGACGAGAGAACTGCGCCGGTTCGGTCGCTATGTTCCGCGGGATATCATGCTGAAGGTTGTTCGTCGCGATGGGCAAATGTGCCAGATGTGTCACAAGAACGTTTCTGATATGGACGAGAGCCATCCAGGTTGGGCATGGTGCTGAGGGGTCCCATTCAGTGGACGCGCCGATTGCTTACGTTTTCCATATCGCGTATTTTTGGCTGATAATGCACCGGTTAAAAAAACGCGGCGACGGAAAATCCTGGCGGGATAATGCAACTGCAGTCGCGTAATCAGAGTTAGGCGACTTGGCGCGCGATGAGTGATTCTCGACCAGACCAGACTCCGAAGACGCAGCCCGCTTCTGCTGGCGGTCCACCACGACCGCCCAAGAAAACCGCACGAGGCTTAGGCGACGGGTTTCCCGATGACTTTTTCGGGTCAGGAGTGGATATAGTTGACCTACACGCGCAAGACCGCTGGCAGGCTATTGAGGAGTTGATAAGTCACCTCGTGACTACTCGCAAGATTCAGTCTCGGCATAGGGGTTCAGTCACCGAGAGTATCAGGAAGCGCGAGTCGTCAATGAGCACGGGTATCGGATTTGGTATCGGCATTCCTCATGCGTCCACGACATTGGTATCTGAAGTGGTGGCGGTAGTCGGGCGCTCCCGAAAGGGAATCCAGTTCGATGCCCTTGACAGTAAGCCAGTCCATTTGGTGTTCTTGTTTTTGGTGCCGACGGGCCAGTTCCAGAAGCATGTTCACGTGCTTGCGAGTGTCGCGAAGATGCTTCATCGGCAGGACTTCCGCGATGGCTTGTCGGATCGTTTTATGTAGGATATGAAGCAGTCGTTCAACCAGTCGCCGGAGCCAACCGCCGTTGGCGCGGTCAGTTCCGCTGTCGCGGTTCACGTCGCGACTCGGCGGTGGCTCAGCTTTTTTCGTTAAGCGGCTAAGGCCATGACCAATTTTGACCAACTTATCCCGGAGATGCGCGACGGGAACAACGAAGCTGGCGGTTTCCAGGCAAGCGATTCGCTGTTCACTTTGATGATTCGCCAGCCGAGCAAATCACGGATTATGAGCTTACATTTGTTCAGGTCGAGACAGTCGCTTAACGAGTCGCGGCAGCTAACGCCGGGAGGTCCCGGTCGGTCATGCTGGACGCAATTGTTCCGGCGTAGCTGCGCTAATCGTTAGAATTATGCCGTGGGAAATTTCATGGGCTGAAGGGACTCGCGAACTCGTCGCGGCGGGAGCGCGTAAGATGTTCCCCTCAGCGCAGGATATCGAACGGCTCGCTGTCGAGAAAGTCGAGGAGGAGGTTCGGTTGCATCCGCTCCCGAGCCCAGATTTGCCGCAGGTTTCCAGAGAAGAGGCGTTCAACTTCGGGCGGGTCCAGGTTTTATATCACATCGACTCGGCGGCAGGCCGTGCAGAGATCACAAGGGTGACGGTGTTCTAACCATGTTCAGTTGCGGCCGGGAGCCCGGTGCGCGTCCGCTTGGGCGTTGCCGACGGGCGATGGCAGTGTTATTTAATTGTAATGACGATTGAAAAAATCCGTCAACTTTACGACTGTGGAGCCATTCCACCCTTTCGTGATGCGCTTGGCTGACGGTCGGGAGGTTGCGGTAGCGCACCGAGAGTGGCTCGCCTCCGCTCCCAGCGGGAGAACGGTGATTGTTTTTCAGCCAGACGATTCTTTCAACATCGTTGATCTTCTCCTGGTGACCGATTTGGAAGTGAGGAATGGATCGAGAGCGAAGGGCGGCAAGGGCCAGAAATCGTAGAAGTAGTGCGCCTGAAAGGGAGTCAGATGCACCGGCGTTTTCGCAGGACCAGCACGTTCGAGGATGTGCCCCGAATGTATTCGGAATGCTCCATCAGGGTGCGGATGAGGTAGAGCCCGCGACCGTGTTCGCTTTCCGGGCCTGGGAGGTTGGGCGTTTGGGGCCACTCAAATCCCGGAGTCTGATCGGTAATCCGCATCTCGATTTCACATGGCGAACAGGTGGTTTCTACAAGGAACGGCTGGGAGCGGGCCTGAGGTGAGGCATATTCAACGGCGTTGTTGCAGGCCTCGGTGAGGGCCAGTTCGCAGTCCATAATTTCCTTGTCCGCGCAATCCTGTTCGGTGAGGAATCGGCGGGTTTGCTGAACGGCCCCCCGCACCCGCCGAAGGTCACAAGGCACACTCAGACGGAACAGAGCAGCGGCGGTTGCGTCTTTCGGCCCGGCCATACATTCACTGCTTGACTACCTGAAAAACGCGGTCCAACCGGGCTAGTTCGATAATCTGCAGGACGCCCGTTTGAGGGCGCAACAGGCGCAGGAGACCCTTTTTGCTGCAAGCGGTTTTGTGCAGGGCGACCAGGGCGCCCAGGCCGCAACTGTCGATGAAAGTCGTTTCCGACAAATCGATGTCGATGTTTTTCTGGCGGTCCGACACCGCCTTGCGGACCCAGTCCCGAAAGGCATTGGCATTGGCAGCGCCCAGTTCTTTGACTGACGAGACGCAAAGGGTATCGCCGTGAATTTCAGCTTTCATCTCAGTTTCAACTCCAGTGTTGGTAATGCGAGGCAGTAAATCCGAAAGGGCAGGGGATGGCAAAACGAAAAACGAATCATGGACTCGGTATAAAACCCAAGGTCCAAAATCGTCAACTTTGGTTTCAATGTGTCCTCTTCCTTGCGAGGCTCCTAAGCAAATCGCGGATTGATGGGTTAGTCAGAATCTCCTCAAGGGACAGTTTTGTTTTGCGCCGCCAGTTGGGGAGCTCGATTGAGGTGCCGGGGACATTCTGCGGGCGCTCTTCACCCCAGAGGTCCTCCAGATTGACCAAGAGAGCTTCCGCTTCACTGGCCGCCAGCCAGCGCAGAGCGGCGCGCAATACGGCGGCGCCATCCTTTGAGCCGGTTTTCAGCAGGCCGGCGCGTTCAAGAAACTTTGCCAGCGCCGCATTCATGCGGGTGCGGGTTTTATATTCCGTAGAGAGCTTACGGCGTGGGATGAGGCCCAACTCAAAGCGATCGGCAATGTCCAAGCCGCGCCAGTGTGCGGCAAAGGGTGGCATGTCGTGGGTGTTGATGCTGCAGAGGCTGAACGGAGGCGGAGGCCGAAGCGGGTGGGCTGCATTGGGTCGCTGTTCGTACTGGAGGACGTAAGTTTCGCGTAATTGGTGACGGGCCATGGCGCTATTGACCTCGGGGGGAACGGTGCCGAGGTTCTCGCCCACCAGGAGCGCCTGATGCCGGTGGGATTCGAGGCACAGGATGGCCAGCAACTCCTCGGCGGGATTGGAAACGTAAGCGCCCAGACTGGCTGGGAAGCCGGGCGGTATCCAGTAAAGGCGGTGCAAGCCCATGACATGATCGATGCGCAACACACGAGCGCAACGCAATTGGAAGCGCAGATACTCGATAACGTAGCCGAAGTGACGCTGGCGAATGCGCTGGGGGTGCAAAGGCGCAAACCCCCAGTTCTGGCCCTGGGTGAAGTAGAGATCGGGCGGGGCGCCGGCAGCAGCCGGAAAGGCGAAGGAATCACGTTCGCGCCAAAGATCGTAACCGGCAGTGTGCACGCCGAGCGGGAGATCGAGATAGGTCTGGATATCGCGCTGGCGGCAGCGCTGGTTGAAGGCCGCGATTTGGCAATCCGCGACCCATTGCGCATAGAGGTGGTACTGCCGGGCCGATTCTGAGTAGTCGCCCGGCTGCAGCCTGCCATAGCGCATGCGTCCTTCCCATCGGGTCCAAGGTTTGCCCGTCTGCTCGGTAGCAGCCTGGAATTGGGCGTACTCCTCCAGCCGCGGACGCGTTTTAAGGAAGGATTGAAAATGCCCGCGCCGCTTTGAATCGCGATGAAAAAAGAATTCTGCCATCCGTTTAAGCGCCTGGCGCCTGGACTCCATTTCGGCCCGGTAATCGATCCAGGGACTTTGGCGAAACGAATGCAGGCGCTGCTGGAAGGGCCGGGAGCGAAACAGCTTTTGCGCTGCGGGTGAAGCGGAGAATTCGGGTACTTGCTGAATATCGACATAAAACTCGTTCCAAAAGAGCCGGCTGGCAGGGGAGTAGGGGCTGGGTTCACACAGCTCAGGGCCAAGAAAGGCCGCCAGCAACGGCAGTGTCCCCAGGACATTCGCCCCGACTGAGGCGGTCCATTCCATCAGCTTCGTCCAATCCGCGAGGTTGCCTGCACCCCAGCTTTGACTGGAATGGACGGCGTACATCGGCACAAAAGCCCCCCAGATTTTCCGCGTGAGTCTGCCGGGAAATGCCTTTTCAGGCGCGCAAATCACCAGTGTTTGATGGTGGCGTCCGCGGACCTCCAACTCGAGCCGGTGATAACCCAACGGCAGACTGGGCAAAACCAGAGATTGGGCGGCAGCTTTCTCAGTCTGGCCATCGGTCCTGGTTTGAGGAGAACGGCTTGAATGCGGATGGAGTTTCTTACAACGCCCATCTTCTAAAACCAATTTGCACTCAGCTCGTCTGCCATCCAGACCGTCAGACAATCGGACCGGCACAGTGGTCCGCCGGGCGTCCCAGGCGACGATCACCTCCGGGAGGCACTGACGTGATTGACGTTGTTGGAGGAGGTGGAGCGAGTCGCGAACATCGTCCTCCGTATCGGCGGGAGCGCCTAAGAGTTCCAGAATAGCCTTAAGGGCTTCTGGCGAGCTGTGATGGCGGGCGCCTGCCATATCGATATAGGACAGATGTATTCCATACCCGCGTGCCAGTTGCCGCAGGGCAGGGCAGGGCAGGGCTCTATTGCAAATCGCTTTCAAGATGAGACTCTGCCGAGAATTCTCCCTCTCCCCTTCGGCCTCTTCGGAAGGGGAGAGAGCCGGGGGAGAGGGGTCCCTCTGTGTGTTGTCGATCTCCCGGTTGTAGCGCATGTTGCAGACCCCCTTTAACCGGGGCGGACCGGCTCGAGGAGTTGGAGAATGCCGCGCAATGGGATTTTAACCCAATCGGGACGGTGGCTGAGTTCATAACCCACTTCATACACGGCCTTTTCCAGCAAATGCGCCTCGAGCAAAATCGTCAACTGATCTTTTGATTCTGGCAACAGTTCGGCGCCTTGGAGCACTGCCAGATATGCCTTCAAGTACACCGCGCTGACCCACCGATACCAAAAGCTGTTCCATGGCTCGATCGATGGGAGTTCCTGCTCCTGCAGGGCGCCGAGTTGGAGTTGTTTGAATAGAGCGGCGTAGGTAACGTAATGGAAAGAACGGATCATCCCAGCCACATCCCGCAGGGGAGAGCGCTTGATTCGGCGCTCGCCCAGTGCGCGCGCGGGTTCCCCTTCGAAATCAATAAACATGAAGTCTTTCCCGGTGTAGAGGACCTGGCCCAGGTGAAAATCGCCGTGGCATCGAATCCGCTTGCTGGCGATGGGAGACTGGACAATAGCACGGAGGCGCCGGAGGATTTCCGGTTCCAGGCAGAGAACCTTTTCAGCTTCGCCCCGCACCGACTCGGCAAGCCGGGGAAGCCCGCGGCGCAGCAGGCGCAAGCTCTGGACAACAAAATTGCGCATCGATTGGAATAAAGCGCGTTGATAAAACGGTGTGAAGGGTTCCGGAGCAAAGTTGCGGTCCTGGGTTTCTGAAGACAATGCCAGGTGCAACTGGCCGGTGCGTTCGCCCAGCAACCGCCCCAGCTCCAAGTAGGTCCCAATCAGCCCGACCACCGATTCGGGAACCGGGCGTTCCGCGAGCCCGACCACGGAATTTTCCAGTTCGAGCTGAATCCCGGTTTCGACCGGACCGGTGCGAATGCGCTCGAAATAGCGGCTGAGCATATCGAGGGTGTAGGACCAGGCGTCCTGGGCTTGCGCAAGAAAACGGGTCAGGATTCCCAGGGTAAACTCCTCGCCGGTTTGCCGGCGATACTCCAGCCAGCCGGACACCGGCGGTAGATTTGGAAAATTCCGTTCGGTTAAAAAGCGTCCGATCTCCAGGTCCGGGTTAACGCCGGATTCCAGGCGCCTGAAAAGCTTAAGGAAGAATTTATTGCCAAAGACGACCGAGCTATTGCTTTGCTCGGCCTTGCGGAAAGAGGGTTCCAGCGTCACAAGGCCGTTGGCGGCCTCCTGGCGCAAATCGGGTGTTGGGGTTGCCTTGAGTTCACCATTGGCGCTGGCGAACGAACGACGGCGCGCAATCGCTTCGAGCAACGCCTTGCAAAAGTCTGGGCTGCTGGCGGCCGCGTAGAGGACTCCTTCGCCGCTCCCATCATCAAAGCGCAAGCGCGCAATGATGTCATCGGGCAAGTGTTCCTGAACCTGGGCCGCTTCGGCTGGGCCGGCAAGCTGAGCTGGCAGCACATATTCTTCCGGGTCCCCCTCCACATACTCGATGGTCAGCAGCAGAATAAAAGCGCGCCCGGAGCCCACGGGAATGCCGAGGCTGTCCCCAATTTGCACGGACTTTATCTGCCGCCCTTTGCCGCCAAACCAGCGCTTGTTCTTTAAGAACTCCGCCAGATGAGATTCCAGCCGGTGTGGGCCTTCACCCTCGAAGAGGTCTTCGAGTGGCGGGGTCACCAACAGGCTGTTCAGAGCGCTGCTTTGGGCCGGCGCCTGCCTGCTGCTCAGGGGTTCTAGCAGAAACCAGTAAGCCGCATGCGGCGAGAACGTCAGGAAATAAGGCTTGTCAGTTACCGGCGGGAAATCGGCGTGGCCAAAGAGTTCAACCGGAATTGAATGCTGATATTCAGAGAGGTCGAGTTGGACAGGCTGCGGAAATCGGGACAGATTGGCTATCACCAGCAGGTTTTCGCTTTCATAGCTGCGCACAAAGGCCAGAACCTTGCGGTTCTCCGGCTGCAGGAAACTAAGGGAGCCCCGGCCAAAGGCCTTAAAACGCTTCCGCAAGGTCAATGTCCGCTTCATCCACCAAAAGAGCGAGTTGGGATTGCGCTGTTGATTTTCCACATTGACCGCCTCGTAGTGATACTCGGGGTCCAGGATGATGGGCAGGTACAGCGCTTGCGGGCTGGCCCGCGAAAAACCGGCATTTTTGTCCGAACTCCACTGCATCGGTGTGCGGACGCCGTTGCGATCCCCCAGGAACACATTGTCGCCCATGGCGATTTCGTCTCCGTAATAAAGGACAGGCGTTCCGGGCAAGGAAAAGAGCAGGAGGTGCAACAGTTCGATGCGCTTTCGATCATTGCCCAGGAGAGGCGCCAGGCGGCGGCGGATGCCCAGGTTGATGCGCGCTTTGGCATCGTCGGCATAGACGCGATACATGTAATCGCGCTCTTCATCGGTCACCATCTCGAGAGTCAATTCGTCGTGGTTGCGCAGGAACAGCGCCCATTGGCTGGTCTGGGGAATCGGCGGGGTTTGTTCGAGGATATCGACAATGGGAACGCGGTCTTCCATCCGCACGGCCATGAAAAGGCGGGGCATAAGGGGGAAATGAAAGGCCATGTGGGTCTCATCGCCGGCGCCCGAGCCGAAGTAAGACACAGCATCTTCCGGCCATTGGTTCGCCTCAGCCAGCAGCATCCGGTCGCCGTAACGCTCATCGACATGCTGGCGCAGGACTTTGAGGAATTGATGAGTTTCCTCGAGGTTCTCGCAGGAGGTTCCTTCCCTTTCATAAAGATAGGGCACCGCGTCCAGTCGCAGCCCATCCACTCCGAGGTCCAGCCAAAAATCCAGCACCCGGGTTAGTTCCTGGTGGACTTGTGGGTTGTCAAAATTCAGGTCGGGTTGGTGTGAATAGAACCGGTGCCAGAAATAGGCATGGGCCACGGGGTCCCATGTCCAATTCGAGGGTTCGAAATCGCGAAAGATAATCCGCGCCTCGCGGTATTTCTCCGGCGTATCGCTCCAGACATAGAACTTGCGCCAGAGGCTGCCGCGAGGGGCGCGGCGGGAGCGTTGAAACCAGGGGTGTTGGTCGGAGGTGTGGTTGACGACCAGTTCGGTGATGACGCGCAGATTGCGCTGGTGGGCGGCGGCCAGGAATGTCTTGAAATCCTTCAGCGTGCCGTAGATGGGGTTGATCGAGTAATAATCCGCGATGTCATAGCCGTCATCTTTTAGCGGCGAAGGATAAAACGGGAGCAGCCAGATGGCCGTTATACCCAGGTCTGACAAATAATCCAGCCGTTCGGTCAGCCCGCCAAAATCTCCAATCCCATCGGCATCGCTGTCGAAAAAGGCGCGGACATGGACCTCGTAAATGATGGCGTCCTTATACCATAAAGGGTCTTTAGGAAGCGGGGGCGGGATGGCACGGCGGCCAATCCGCGCGGAGCGGGCCCGTGGCGAGCGAGGCGCGGATACGCCAAAGCGGCGGCCCGTGGGCGAAGAGATTATAAAACGTGGGGTGGCCATCAGAGGAAATAGTCGAAATCTTGTTCCGTTCGGACATGGCGGCGCAACCGGAACACATGCGCCGGGGCGAATTCGGGGTTCAATTCGATATAATTGCGTGTTCCCGACCAGAGGAAGCGTTCGTTGGTGAGCAGTTCGTGGACCTGGAACGTGCCGCCACCAGCCAATCCCCAAAGGTCTAGCGGCAGCCGTATCCAGCCACGCTGAACATGGTGCGGGTCCAGACTGACCACCACTAGGATAATGTCCTCCAGGTCCGCGGTGTGCCTGCTGTAAGCCAGCAGTTGCTCGTTATCAATCTCATGGAATTCCAGGTGTTCGTTGCTTTGCAACGCAGGGTTCTCACGACGGACCTGGTTTACTTTGGCAATCAAGTCTTGCAAGGTCCCGGCAGCATTCAAATCCCAGTAACGAATCTCGTATTTTTCGGAATTCAAATACTCCTCACTGCCTGGTTCGCGCGGCTGGTTCTCACAAAACTCAAAAGGTGGTCCATAGATGCCGTAGCTGGCCCCCAGCGTGGCGGCCAGAACGAAACGGATGATAAAGGCCTGACGCCCCCCATACTGCAGGTATTGCGTCAGGATATCAGGCGTATTGGTCCAGAGATTGGGACGGAAATAATCGCGCAGTCCTGCCTGTTTTAACTCGGTGAAGTAAGCCGTCAGCTCGTGTTTGCTGTTGCGCCACGGAAAGTAATCGTATGATTGCGAAAAGCCAAGCTTGGCCAGATAACGCATGACTTTGGGGCGCGTGAATGCTTCCGATAAAAAGACCAGCTCCGGCTCGCCCCGCTTGAGTTCGCCCAGGCACCATTCCCAAAAACGGAAGGGTTTGGTGTGCGGGTTATCGACCCGGAAAACGCGCACGCCCTGCTGCATCCAAAACTCGAAGATGCTCTTCAACTCGCTCCAGAGCGCCCGCCAATCGGTCGTTTCAAAATCCAAAGGGTAAATGTCCTGGTACTTTTTGGGTGGATTTTCCGCGTATTGAATCGAGCCGTCCGGGCGGTGGCGAAACCACTCCGGATGTTCCCGGACATAGGGATGGTCCGGGGAACATTGGAAGGCGATGTCCAGCGCGATTGCCAGCTTGTGCTCGCGCGCCTGGCGGACCAGCGCCCGAAAATCATCGAGCGTTCCCAGCTTGGGGTGGATTGATTTGTGACCCCCTTCCTCGCTGCCTATGGCCCACGGACTGCCCGGGTCTGCTGGCGTGGCGGAAACGCTGTTGTTTTTGCCTTTCCGGAAAGAGCGCCCAATGGGGTGGATGGGCGGAAGATAAACGACATCAAAGCCCATGGACGCAATGCGCGGAAGCCAGGCCGCGCAGTCGGCAAGAGTGCCGTGCCGCCCTGGCTCCGGCGCGCACGAGCGGGGGAAGAGTTCATACCAGGCGCCGCAGCGGGCCAGCACCGGGTCCACGAGCACCTGTAACTCCCGATCATAGCGGACCCGGTGAAGACGGTCCGAATACTTATCCACCAGGTCGGCCAGGGCCGGGTTTAATGCCTTGGCTGCCTTGGCCCGGAGCGGCAAAGGACTCTGCTCCGCAAACGATTCAAGAATCGCCCGGAACTGCTGGCCGTATCGTCCATCGGCCCTTTGGCCGGCCTGCTCGATAAGGGCAAGACCGGCTTGAAGCTCGCTCGAGACATCCATCTCAGCCGCCATTTTCTTTTCCAGGTCGCGTTGCCAAGAGCGAAAGGGGTTGACCCAGCCCTCGATTGTGTAAATGTAAAAACCGGGTTGGCTCACGTTAAACGAGCCGCCCCACCGATCGTTTGGCCCCTGTTTCATGGGCGACTCCGACCAGTGCGATTCATCGGCATGACGAAATTTAATGACAGCCGACAGGATGTCGTGGCCATCGGCGAAGATGTCCGCCTCAACGGCGACGCTCTCGCCCACCGTCCGCTTCACGGAGAACCGGCCAGCGTCAATTTCCGGCTGGACCTGCTCGATGACGACGCGGCGGCGTTCTGCGGGCAGCAGCGGCCAATGCGGACCGATGGCCGGCTGCTGGCGCTCCACGGCCACCAAAGCCAGAGAGGAGCGGCGGGCCGGTTTTGGATTGTTGCGGGGTTCACCAGGGCGATAGCGCATGCCTCCCTTTATGTCTGCCTGCCGCGCCAAACTGCAACTGGGGTAAGTTGCCCTCCGCACCGGCCCATAACCCAGGCGTCCTGGCCGGCCACCCGGAAAACCGGGCGAGACGACCGGTTAACCCGGCGAGGATGCCTGCGCCACCTTGATACCCGCAGAGCTCGGCATGCGGAGTTTGCCCCACTTCATGAGGCGCTCGCTGCGGCTACCTTGAAGGAGAAACACTGAGATATGCCTCCGCCGCAGCCATTCCTTCCCTTTGGCGCACATAACGTGCTGGCAGTGATTCTCGGCGGGGGACAAGGCGCCCGCTTGTTTCCTTTAACCAAGGACCGCGCCAAACCGGCCGTGCCGCTGGGCGGCAAGTACCGCTTGGTGGATATCCCGATTTCCAATTGCATCAACTCGGGCCTGCTTCGCATCTTTTTGCTCACCCAGTTCAACTCGGCCTCGCTGCATCGGCACATCTCGCAATCGTATAAATTTGATCACTTCTCGTCCGGTTTTGTCGAGCTGCTGGCCGCCGAGCAGACCCTCACGGACACCACCTGGTACCAGGGCACAGCGGATGCCGTGCGCAAGAATCTCATTCATTTCCAGAGCAACCCATTCGAGTACATGCTCATCTTGAGCGGGGACCAGCTCTACCACATGGATTACCGAACCTTGTTGCGCGAGCACGTTGCCAGCAACGCCGATGTCACCGTCGCAACCATCCCGGTGCCTCGCAAAGACGTGCCCGGCTTTGGCATCATGCGCACGGAACCCGATGGCCGCATCAGCCGGTTTGTGGAAAAGCCCAAAGACCGTGCTGTGCAGGATGAGTTCCAGCTCTCGGCTGAGGCCCGCTTGCGCCTGGATATTCCAGCGGGCGAGGAGCTGTTTCTGGCGTCGATGGGGATTTATGTTTTCAACCGGGCTGCCCTGCTGGAGTTGCTGGGAGAAACCAGCCGTGATTTTGGCAAACACGTCATTCCCGAGGCGCTCACCCGCCATCATGTGCGGGGCTATGTCTTTCAGGGTGCTTGGGAGGACATCGGCACCATCCGCAATTACTTCGATGTCAGTCTCGAATTGGCCTCCCCAGCGCCTCGGTTCGACATGTTCGATATGGGTTCGCCTGTGTTCACCCGCCCCCGGTTCCTGCCCTCCTCGAAGGTCAACGCCAGCCGCATCGACCAATCCCTTGTCTCGGACGGTTGTCACATCAATGAGGCTGACATCAGCCAAACCATTCTCGGCTTGCGCAGCCAGGTCGGGCGCGGCAGCCGGCTCTACCGCGCCATCCTGATGGGCAGCGACTACTATGAAAGTGCCGAATCTGTTCAGCGCCACCGCGAGGAGGGAACCCCAACGGTTGGTATCGGCGAAAATACCCGAATCGAGAATGCCATTATCGACAAAAATGCGCGGGTCGGGAACAACTGTGTGATCACGCCAGGCGCGAGTCCCAAGGACACCAATCACCCGCTGTACTACATCCGCGATGGTGTGGTGATTATTCCCAAGAACGGCGTGGTCCCCCACGGCACAGTCATTTAGAGTGGGGCCCTCTTGAATTGGGGTGTTTACCCCATTCCCTTGCCAACCTGGCATGATAAAAATGGAACAGCTCGAACAAATCGACTTAAAGGAGGAAAGACTGTTTAGGAAGACAAAAGAGCGGCCTGCGCCTGGGTCGCTCTTTTTTGTACCGCTGGAAAGGGGCGGTTTTTTCCGAGTAACAGTTGTGATCTCGGATGTTCCTACGGAACAGGGGTCGGTGCATGTCATGGCTCTGGCGGGAGTTCCAGCGTCATCAACACGCTGTTCGCGTCAGGAACATAGCTGCCGAAAGGCGGACACTCCACAAATCCATGTCGTTTGTAGAACTCACGGGCCGGGGTGAAATACGGCCACGAACCCGTCTCAAGGCTCAAGCGGGATAACCCCATTCCCCCATTCGACGCGCCCTGGCCATGTGCCGCAGCATAGCGCTATCAGCGCCTTTCCGCCTGTATGACTGCTCGGTGTGCATTGATTTTATTTCGCCGTGGGATTCCGAGAGTCGTTTCAAAGCGCCAATGGCCATAACGCGCTCCCCGTCCCATCCGGACCAAAAGTGAATGTCTGGTTTTCTCAAGCCGCTTAAATCAAGCGCGTGTGCGCTGCCGAGCCCCGTCTCCGCGCGCGGTATTGAGATGATGCGCGAGAAGCTTCTGCACGCGCGGATCATCGAGCCCGCCGTCCGTGATCTTCATCGATTTTTCGTAGTGAGCGTTATGAAGAAGATTCCACAGGCACAGTTCAGCCGCAAGAGAGCGCAAAGAGGTTTGACGAGAACTTTTCACAACAATTACAGTAAAGTTATGATTCTGCGCGTACAAGCCCTTTGCGTTCCGCGCGTTGGCTCTGTGATGAAAATGACAATCGCCAATCGCCAGAGTGTTCTGGCTAAACAGCGGGGGCAGGCTGGGCGGTGGGAGGCGCAGTGCGGGCGGCTTCGAGGTCTTCGCGGCGTTGCTTGAGGCTCTTGAAGAACTCGTAGCCTTCGCGGCAGCGGCGGACAAAAACGTCCTTGTCTTCAAGCATGGTTTTGATGATGCGCAGGATCGGTTTGGGCCGCAGATAATAGGCGCGATAAAAGCGGTCCACGGCCTCAAAGATTTCATCCTTCGCGAGGCCGGGGTATTCGAGGGCGCTCTGCTGGAATCCGTCGGTCTCGACGAGATCGGTTTTATCCTTTTTAACGAACCAGCCATTCTGCCGGGCCATCTCGAACAGCTCGGTGCCCGGGTAAGGAGCGGCAAGAGAGACCTGGATGCTGAAGACATCGAGTTCCTGGGCGAAGCGGATGGTGTTCTCGATAGACTGGCGCGTTTCGACAGGCAAACCCAGAATGAACGTCCCATGAACCACCACGCCGGCCTTGTGGCAGGACCTGGTGAAGCGGCGCATCTCGTCCATGGTGACGCCCTTCTTAATGCGCGTGAGGATGTCTTCGTTGCCGCTTTCATAACCGACCAGGAACAGACGGAGCCCGGAGTCCTTAAACGATTTAATGGTGTCGTAATCGAGATTGGCACGGCTGTTGCAGGACCACGTCAAACCGAGTGGCGCGAGCTTTTTGGCTATCTCGCGGGCCCTGGGCAGGTTTGCCGTGAAGGTATCGTCATCAAAAAAGAATTCCTTTACCTGCGGAAACAGCCGCTTCATGTAAGCCATCTCGTCAGCCACATTCTGGGGCGAGCGCACACGATATTTGTGTCCGCCGATGGTCTGGGGCCAAAGGCAGAAGGTGCATTGGGCAGGGCAGCCGCGCCCGGTGTAAAGGCTCACGTAAGGATGGAGCAAATAACCGATAAAATACTTCTCGATTTGGAGATTCCGCTTATAAACATCCGCCACCCAGGGCAGGGCGTCCATATCGGCGATCATCTCACGCTCGGGGTTGTGTTTGATACGGCCTTCCCGATCGCGATAGGAAAGCCCGGCGACGGTTTCGAGCGGGCGGCCCTCGGCGACTTCTTTGCAAGTGTAATCAAACTCCTTGCGTCCAACCCAGTCGATGGCTTTCGATGCTTTTAAGGTTTCCGTTGGGAGCACGGCGGCGTGGGCCCCGACGAAGCCGATGCAGGTCTCAGGGCGGTTCTGCTTGATGGCCTCGGCGACTTTGGAGTCGTTCTTGAGAGAGGGCGTCGAGGTATGGATGATAACATGATCGTAATGCCTGGCCTCATCGAGGCAGCGCTGAATTCCGATGTCGTGCGGAGGACAATCCATCAGACGCGAATCGTTCACCAACGCGGCAGGTTGGGCGAGCCAAGTAGGATACCAGAAGCTGGTGACTTCGCGCCGCGCCTGGTAGCGCGAGCCGGCCCCGCCATCGAACCCGTCAAAAGACGGAGGTGAAAGGAATAGTGTGCTCATGAATCAGGTTCTTATTGGCAGGACCGTGGAATGGACCATACAGAGGGACCCCTCTCCCCGGACCTCTCCCCTTGGGAAGGGGAGAGGGAGAAGCATCGGCAGATTAAAGATGTAGTTCATTTTAGGGACTCCTCAATAGATTATCAGCAGTGTCGTTGGCGTCAAATCCAGGCTTTGCCGCAAAGGGGTTGCCAGGCGCTTACTTTTCGACCTGCCGGCCTTCGCGCATTTTCGCCAGCACCTCGTCTCGTTGCGAGGTATCGCCACTCCCGCAGGACCCGGAGTTGTTGCCGTTGTTCTGAAAGGCGGATTTAGCCCCGGAAAGCCCCGCTTTGACAGCCGCTTTGGCCTCGGCCAGATGGCCTTTGCCGGCAGAAAACCCGGTAAAGGCATTGACCTTGAGTCCCTGGTAGTACGGCTTGGGTTTGGGGGAGAAGTTGTACTTGATGTTCTTCCAATGATCGCCGCGCTGATAATTGGTGCCCAAGGCGCCGCTTGGGTCGTAGCCGCAATGGACCATGCAATTCTCGCAACGCTGGTCGCGGGCGATACCGTTGACCACGCCGTACTTGTCCCAATCGACCTGGTCGAGCATTTCCTGGTAATGCGGGTAATGGCCGTCGGTCATGAGATAACAGGGGGCCTTCCAGCCTTTGATATTGCGTGTCGGAATGGCCCAGGCGGTGCATGTCAAGTCGCGTTTGCCCGCCAGAAACTCCTGATACACCGTTGTGCCAAAGATGGTGAAGCGCTTGCCCCAGTCGAGGATGTTCGCGAACTTCTCGACCGTCATCGCCCGGGTGAGAAAGAATTCCTCGGGGTTTTTGCCGAGGCGTTTGATCATGTCCTTTTTGGCGGCATCGTATTCGTAGCCGGGAGAAATGGTATGGCCATCGACTTCGAGAGCGGAGAAGAACTCGAACATCTGCTCGATCTCCCGCATGTCGGTTTCCTTATAGACGGTTGTGTTGGTAGCGACCTGGTAACCGAGCAGCTTGGCCATCTTAATGGCTTGAACGCATTCTTTAAAAACGCCCTCGCGCTCGACGATTAAATCGTGAGTGTATTCCAGGCCATCGACATGCACGTTCCAGTACATCCATTGACTGGGTTTGATAGCCGGGCGGTCATCCTGTTTGCCTTTGCGAATTGTTTCGGCCTCTTTGTCCGAAATCAGCTTCTCGTCCAGGAGCCGTTTGAGGGTCGGTTCGAGTGAAGGCGAGTAGATGCCGGCGAGGTAATCTCTGAGTTCGCGCCGCATGAACATGCCATTGGTGCAGACATAGACGATGCGGCCCTGGTCCAGCAGGCCGGCAACCAGTTCCTTGATCTTTGGATAAATGAGCGGTTCACCGCCGCAAATAGAGACCATGGGGGCATTGCATTCCTGGGCAGACGCCAGGCAGTCCTCGAGGGACATCATATCCTTGAGGCTGGTCGAGTACTCGCGGATGCGTCCGCAGCCGGTGCAAGTGAGGTTGCAGGTGTGCAGCGGTTCGAGCTGGAGCACCAGGGCGAACTTGGGTGTGCGCCGGATTTTATGCTTAATGATGTGACGGGCAATCTTCACCGTCAATGCGAGTGGAAATCGCATAAGCGAATTTTAGAATAATTTTGGTTTGGGAATGAGTCTTAGGATTGAGCAACCATGGTACCTGGCTCATCTGCGGGGGTGGTGCTCTCGGGGTGGGCAGGCGGGGGGTCTGCCTGGAGAAATCCCGGGAGAAAGAAACTGGCCGGCGAAATGCTCTTGCTGGCAGTCAGGCCGCCGCATCCGGCGACCGTGGCCAACAGCAGCGCCAGAGCGGCCAGCCGCAGAATTTTCCAATTTAATCTCACAGAGCCCAAATATAGGTTGCTTTATCTTATGCGCAACATTTAATTCGGGTGTGGAAGCCCTTGCGGCCAGGGTAGTGACAGAGCCGCCGATTGCCAGTCGGCGGCACAGCCAATTGCCAATCGGCGCTACGGCGGTAGCCGTTATTTTTTCATTTATTGCTCTGGCAGGCGCGTTGGCTGGAGACCCGGCCAGCCAGGCGCAGGAGGCCTTTCGCCACTCGAAATCCGAGTACAAAACCCAGCCGCGTAATGCCAAAGCCGGATGGCGCTTTGCCCGCGCTTGTTTTGACCTGGCCGATTTTTCAACCAACAGCGCACAGCGCGCTGACCTGGCCGAGCAGGGAATAGCAGCCAGCCGCCAGGCCATTGCCTTGGACCCCACTGCCGCTGCCGGACATTATTACCTCGGTTTGAACCTGGGGCAACTGGCCCGCACTCGAGGCCTTAGCGCGCTGAAGTTGCTGGATGAAATGGAGCGCGAGTGGAATCGGGCCCGCGAGCTGGACGAAAAATTCGACCACGCAGGCCCCGACCGGAGCCTGGGTCTGCTGTACCGTGATGCGCCCTCATTTATCAGCATCGGCAGCCGGACGAAAGCGCGCGAGCACCTCCTACGCGCCGTTCAACTGGCGCCCGATTTCCCTGAGAACTGCCTCGACCTGATCGAGACTTATCTCAAATGGGGCAATCGCAACGAGGCGCGCACAGAGCTCAAGGCCCTCGAAGCGCGATTGCCCGCCGCCCGAGCAAAGTTCTCCGGCCCGGAATGGGCGGCCAGTTGGGCAGATTGGGACCAGCGGCTCGATGCGGCGCGCCAAAAGCTTGGCCAGCCCGCCCGCATCCAATCACCCCGGCATTAATGAATTAAGGCGAGCCTCTGAAGAGCATGCCTTTTTGGCCGCCCACACAATCCGCGGCATCCAGTTCACGTACCAAACCGCAATGGCGCTGAAGTGTTTGAAGTCTTAAAGACTCTGGCGCGCGCGCCGAAAAATCCGTTATACTCCCATCGTTGCGACGGTCTTGGGTGACATAGGTCCTGAAGCAAAAGCGGCCATTCCCGTACTCCTGAGAGCATCCGAGGATAAGAGTGCGGAGGCACGAAGAAACGCCCTCTTTGCCTTGGGTAATATTCGGATGTGGACGCCGAACGAGCCTTCATTTTAGCAATCCAAGCGCATCGGCCTCAGCTCCGAAGTAGTTGTGCCCATTAGAATCCAACCAATCCTGTGCCTCGAATTAAATCGCCACAGATCGAATCCAGTAGGTGCTCCCGAACCTGGTTTTAAACTGTTCCGCCAATTCCTCAGCAGCGCTCAGGCTCTGGACTAATGCGAATACGGTGGAACCGCTGCCCGACATCAGGGTCCCGGCCACTCCATGTCCTCGAAGGAATTCCTGGAATAGCCACAGAAGCGGATATTTTTCCAACGCCGGGGCTTCGAGCGAGTTGTAAAGCTGCGCCCCTGCGCTTTGGAGGGTTTCACCTTGCAGCAGAGATATCAACTGCTGAGCGCGCCCGGGGCGTCCGTTTAGAGCGGTGGGGAACCGGCTCAGTTCTTTGTAAGCCCAGGCAGTAGCAATGCCGAAGCCGGGATGGACCAGGAGAAATGCCGCGCTTCGCAGGGCCACAAACCAATCGAGGGGTTGAACTTTTTCCCCGCGCCCGGCGCCCAGTGCCGGCTTATCCTGCAGAAAGAAGGGGATGTCGGAGCCAAGAGAGGCGGCGAGTCGCTCCAGGTCAGCCTGGGCAAGCGGATGGCCAAAGAGCTCATTGAGGCTGAGAAGAGTTATTGCCGCGTTCCCGCTGCCACCACCCAGGCCGGCCGCCAGGGGGATTTGCTTAGCCAAGCGGATGCTCACGCCTTCATTAATTTTCGCAGCATCGAAAAACAGAGCCGCTGCCCGATAGACCAGGTTGCGCGAATCGGTCGGCAACCCGGGCTGAGCGCAGGTTAATCGAATCCCGGCCCCGCCCCGCTGAAAACTTAACTGGTCAAAGATGCGGACGGGGTGCAGCACCGTTTCCAGCTCGTGAAAGCCATCTGGGCGTTTGCCAAGAATATTGAGCAGCAGGTTGACCTTGCACGGCGATGCCTTTTCGAGCGTCTTCAAAAGTGGGCTCACACTAAAGAGCCTCCAAAGTGTGCGCAAAAGAAAAAGCGCCGGCACAAACTATGCCGGCGCCCTGGAAATCGAGCAAACAGCTCAGTGCGTATCGAAGATGCGGAAGCGGCTGCCCGGGACAATGGGCGCCACATCCCCGCCGCTGAAGCCCAGGTTTGAGTCGGTCGCAAACATGGAATCTTCGAGCAAGCCGGGCGTGTAATTATCCGGATACACCGAGCCCGGGGCGAAATAATCCGTGAAAACAGGGTCATAGGGAGGAATGGGAGCGGTCACCACCTCATAAACGCCTATCCCGGTCCGCGCCAGCGTCCGGTTGAGCCCGCGGAAAAAGCCGGTCGTATAAGCCACATCCGGTCCATCGAAGATGGCCGTCTGTTCCATGGTCCGTCGCATTTCGCCGCCACGGACAACTTCCAACATGTTGTTAACACCGCGCCCGAATTTTCTTTCTGTATTGGCGCAGCCGCTGGCCAAGGCAGCCACAAGGGCCAAACCAGCCAGGAGGGGGAGTGAGTTACGCATAAAACATTTCTTCATTAAACGCAATTTCGTTTATTGACCAAACAGTAACGCGGGATTTGCGAAGTTGTAAAGAGTTTTCGGTGATGAAACCGCAAATAATAACTCGGATAACCGCAGATAAAAGAGAACTGTGCTGCCTCCGATGCCGTGACCCTCGGTTGAGAGCTGAAACGCATAGCCAGAAGCGCATTCATTTCGCGGCCTGAGGATTCATGCCACTCTGGAGAACAGATTAAACCGCGGAATACGCGGAATACGCGGAAATCACCCGGTTTTCAGGCCCTGGCGGCGGCGGTCGCTTCGGCCTGTTCCTGCCGCTTCTTTTCCTGCCGCTCCCAGTACCAGGCAATCCACACGCTCACCTCGTAAAGCAGTTGCAGGGGCAGGGCCATGAGAAGCTGGGTAATAACCTCGGGCGTGGTTAGAAGGGCGCCCAAAGTGACGTTGATAATGATAACGTAGCGCCGCGCTTTGGAGAGGATGGCGTAGTTCAAAACCCCGATCTTAACCAGGGTCAATACGACGACGGGCAGCTCGAAACCCAAGCCCATTCCGAGCATAAACTTGCACACAAAACCGATATAATCTTCCGCTCGCCACTGGTTGACGCCCAGGCCGAGCCACTGCGCGTATTGGGCCGAAGCGGCCAGCGCCACCGGCATCAGAACGAAATAGCAGAAGAGTATGCCGGTTAAAAAGAGGCCCACGCCAAAAAACAGGCCGCGATAGACATACTTTCTCTCGCGCATCTTGAGCGCCGGGAAAACGAATGAAGAGACAAAATAGAAAATGAACGGGGCGGCAATCACCATCCCGCCATAAAAAGCGACTTTGGTGGCGACAATAAACGAACCGGCAGGGCTGAGGTTAATAATCTCGATTGGCAAGCGTTCCTGGACGGCCTCTTCGGGTTCCGGATGCGGAACTACCGCCAGTACGAAATTTGTTCCCTGAACGACCGGAGCAAGCTCCAAGCGGACAAAGGCATTGGTGCCAAGCAGAGAGGCAAACGGTTCGTTGGTGCTGAGGTGGAACGGACTGCCGAGCTGGTTGTTGCCGAAAGTGAAGCGGACAGTTTGGGTTTTGCCGTGATGCGGAACAGGGGCCCGGTGCAAGGGCCATTTCAGGACATCGAGGACATAATTGCCGGCCAGCAGACATCCCAGCATGGCCACACAGCCGGCGACGAGACTTTTGATCAAGACCCAGCGGAGGTCCTCGAGATGCTCGAGAAACGATTTGACTGGGCCGCCCTCTTGCTCCTCTTGGTCTAGGAGTTCCGCTTCGGGTTCATCAACCATGGCTAGAACCGCTCAGCGACTCAGGCCTTCGGACTCGAGGTAGATTGAGGAACGGTATGGGACGGTTCAGCCTCGGTCGTCTGGGAAGTTGCTTCGGGGGCGCTGGGGAGGCGTCTTGAGGGCGAAGGCGGTGGCTCGTCCATTGCGTGCGAGACCTCGTCGGTCACCTCGCGAGTGGCCTTCTTGAATTCTTTGATGCCGGTTCCCAGCCCCTTTGCCAACTCAGGCAGCTTCTTGGCGCCAAACAGGATTAAAACCAGGGCGAGGATGAGGATGATCTCGCCACCGCCGAGATTGAAGATGCCAAACATTAGATTCATACTAGAGCAAACCATGCTGTAATAACCTTAAGCCTGAGCAGAATAATAGTAAAGCTCTAAAAAAAACTTATGTACTTATGTGTAATGCCTCAGTGACGACGAGGCCGCCGGCTGAAGCCGGCGTTCCGGACGGTGCGGAACGCCGCCTTCAGGCGGCAGCGCCCGCCGTCACTAACCGATTACACTTATGTTATGTCCCCTTGGGCGGAGTCAGCAGAATAAAGACTCCGCGGCGATTCTTGCTCCAGGCGGCTTCGTTGTGGCCGGGGTCTTCCGGGCGATCTTTGCCGTAGCTGATTGTATCGACCCGGGTGGGGTCGATGCCCAGGCGGACCAACTCCTCGCGCAGTGCCAGGGCCCGGCGTTCGCCCAGCGCCCGATTATACTCCTCGGTGCCGCGTTCATCGCAATGCCCCTCAATTTTAGCCGCTGCGGAAGGATTGGCTTTTAAGTAATCGGCCACAGCCGCAAGCTTCGGGCTGTCCTCAGGGCGGATGACGGAACTGTCAAAGGCGAAATGGACCGTGTCGGCCTGGAAAACCTCTGCGTTCGGTGTCCAGCCATCGTGAGCGCCGGCTGGGTTGGAAGGGATTCCCGATGAAGTGTCAGTGCTGCCGGGCGCCTCGAGCGTTCCTCCAGGGCCCACTCCCGGATTTTGGCCCGTTACTCCCTCTCCGGGCAGGGGCGTGATTCCTGGTGGATGATGTTTGCAGCCGGTGGAAATGAGAGAGAGCAATGCGGCGCAGGCAAGAAAACTGGCGAACCGGGTGAGCTTCATAATGATTTGTTAATGTGAAGCGCGAAAGCCCCGCGGGGCGGGCGCAATTGAAATTCTACGGTTGTGCAGGTGCAGCAGAAACGGGTTGCTGTGGTGACAATAAAACGAAAACCCCGCGGCGATTTTTTTTCCAGGCTGCTTCATCGTGGCTGGGGTCTTCAGGCCGGTCTTTGCCATAGCTGATCGTATCGACCCGAGCCGGGTCGATACCCAGGCCGATAAGCTGCTCGCGCAACGCCAGCGCCCGGCGCTCGCCCAGGGCGCGGTTGTATTCCTCCGTGCCGCGTTCGTCGCAATGGCCCTCGACTTTGAGGGCCTGGGAAGGATTGGCCTTGAGTTGGTCGGCTACCGCCGCCACGTGGGGCTTTTCATCCGATTTGACCACCGAGCTGTCGAAATCAAAATGCACTGTATCGGCTTTGAAGGCCTCCGCGTCTTCTTTCCAGCCTTCATGTCCCGGTCCCAGGGGGAAGCCGTCAGTCGCTTCTTTAGGTTTGTTATCCTCCAAGCCGATGGGCTTGGCGGTATCAGGTTCTCCGACCTGGCCCATCCTGGCGCCAGGGATGTTGGTCATGTATTCCGGTCTTTTTCGGCAGCCGGCCAGCGCGATGGTGAGGATAAGTCCCATCACCGCAAGATTCGTAAACTTGGTCAGTTTCATTGTCGATGCGAATGGACTGGGCTATCTAGCCCAACTCGGTTGTGATTGTGAGCTAAGGCCCGAAATTCGGGCAACATCCTTTACCTGTTTGGTGGGCACGTCAAGCAGAGAGAGGACGTAATGGCCTCCCTGCCGCCGCGCGAAGGCGACTGTTCGCGAATTGGGCGCCCACGAGGGGTCTTCCCCTTCCACAAGTTCCGTCGCGTCTCCACCCGAGGGGGAGACCACACAAATTTCGAAACCAGAGCGGTACTGTGCCGTGAAGGCAATGAGCTTGCCGTCAGGCGACCAATCCGGCTCGGTCGGACTGGGCATGCCGCTGGTGGAAATGGGTTGGGAACCCCCGCCGGATGGGGAGATTTTGCGCAAGGCGCGGTGTTCGTGATCTTTGGCGGCATAACAAATCCATTGGCCGTCGGGCGACCAGCAGGGAGACGATTCATCCTGGGGCGACTTGGTCAAGCGTTTCAAACCGCTGCCATCGGCGTCACAGACATAGAGGTCGGTCCAGCCATCTTTGCTGAGGATCATCGCCACTCTGCCATCGCGCGATGCGGCGGGGCTGATGTTCGAGCCGCCATATCGGGCAAATGTTCTCCGGGCGCCCGTCGTGAGGTCGTGGTAGAAAATATCCGGGTTGCCCAATTTGTAGGAGGTGTAATAAAGGGCCAATCGCTCGGGCACCCAGCATGGGGCGGCGACAATGGTGTTATCGCGCGTAACGGCCTGGGCATTGTGGCCGTCGAAATCTGCTATATAAATCTCGCTATTCTGGCCAGTTTGGCCTTTGAAGGCGATCTTCGTCTCGCCAAGGCCTTTGCGGTCGAGCGCCTTTACAAAATCCTCCGCGAAGGCATGCGCCTGGCGCCGGAGTGAAGAACCCGAGTAGGCCTTGGCGACCAGGGTGTTTTTGTTGATTGCATCCATAACCCGGCCTTCCAGATTCCCATTGTTCCGCCCAGAAATCAGGTATTGCGCGCTCTGGGTGTTTGTGAAGTTGAAGCCTTGGACATAAAGATCAAACCGCAGCACCTCCGCTGCTTCGCCCGTGAAACCACTGAGGGAAACCCAAATCGGCCGGGTGTTTCCTGGAATGATTTCTTCCCTGATTTTGATCTGAGCGAAAGCCCCTGTAATGGCGAGCGCTGCAAACGCCACCAGGCAAGGCCGGCGGATTAGCCGCAAAAGAGCGCAAGGATCGCAAAGAAACCTTCTTTTCCCCTCCTTCTTTGGGTTCTCTGCGTTCTTTTGCGGCTGGTTGTCTTCCTTTGCGGCGGCATTTGTTTTAAATTTCATTTTCTTCATCCTATTCCTCGTTTTGCGTTCACTTCGAAAGTAATCGACACCGTGCGCTGGTCCTCTTTGGAATCCTCGGGCAGCGGCGCCGCGAATTTGACCTTTTCCAACACGGCCTGCACCGAGTGGTCCACACCGGGCTTGCCGGAGGATTGCGTGATGCGGGCCGAAATGACTGAGCCGTCCCGGGCGATTTTAACCGAGGCCTCGGCGGCGACATCTTCATCGGTCGAATCATTGGGCACCGTGCCACTCCAGGCCCGTTTATAGACGCTCATGACGGCCTGGTTGAAATTGGCGTAAGGGACGCCGCCCCCACCGGGTCCTTTCAAAACCAGCCTGGTGCTGCCGGAGACCTCGCTGCTGATGCTGTCAGCCGCCTGAGCCACTTCGCGAGCCAGATGCCGCCGCTCCTGTGCCCATTGCCGGGCTTGCTCGCGGGCCGTGTTGTCGCTTCTCCGCTCGGGTTTGCGTGTGACGAGTTTCGTGCTGATTTCCACCTTGTGCCGGGGATGCTCATTGAGGCTGAGCGAATCAGGCTCCGAGTTCTTTTCCTCTTGAATTGGTTGTTTGACGGGCTCAGGGGGAGTCGGCTCCGGTCTGGGTTGCGGCTGGGGCGGGGCAGGGCGCGGCTGAGGCTGCGGCTGGGAAACAGCAGGTGGCGGGTTGGCATTGGGGTCCCCTCCGCCCGAAACCAGCGCATCGACGGTCTTCACCGGGATAAAATCCAGCATTGGCATCTCATCCGACTTGTTTGGCGAGGAGAGAAACGCCGGGCCAACGAACAAAACCACGACCAGCAACAGGTGCATCCCTGCAGACACAATTACGCATTTCTTTTGGAGCCGGTTCATGGTGCGCACATCCCTTGGCTCATCGCTGCTTTCCCGGCGGTTCGGTGCGGGCGGCCATTTGGATGCCGTTCTTCTGGCAGAAATCGAGCACGGCGGCCACGTCCTTCCAACGGCCCATCTCGTCCGCGCGCAGATACACCACCAGGTTCGGGTTGCCTCTGGCATCTTTCTGAAGGATGTCCTGGATTTGGCTAAGCGACATTTGTTGCCGATTAAGCCTGTAAAGGCCCTGGGTGCTGATTTCCACGGTACGGATGTCGCGTCGCTCGATTTTTTTATCCGGCTCGCCCCCCTTGGGCAGCTTGAGGTTGATGCTTTGTTCGAGCAGCGGCGTTGTGATAACAAAGATAATCAGCAGCACGAACGCCAAATCTAGCAGCGGCGTGATATTGATCTCACTCAAGGTCACCAGGGCACTGCGTTGGGAAAAGCGGCGCATAGAACCTCACTCCTCGAGATACTCCGTCTCCATTTTGGAAACGAGGTCTTGCGCAAAGTTGTCCAGCTCGACCGTCAGGACGCGCAGATTGTGAACCAGCCAGTTGTATCCAAACATCGAGGGGATAGCCACCAACAGGCCGGCAACGGTGGTGATCAGGGCCGCTGCCACGCCTGGGGCCATGGCGGCCATGGTGGCGCTACCCTGCTGCGCGATGTGGCCGAAGGTGCTCATTACGCCCCAGACGGTGCCCAGCAGGCCCAGGAACGGGGCTCCGCTGACGGCGATGGCCAGCAGGATGAGGCCCGATTCCAACTTAAGTGATTCCTGGGCCACCGTGTTTTCCAGCGAGCGCTTCACGTGCTCCATGCCTTTGAGCGAGACGTACTTCTTGCGTCCATTGCCGTCCGCGTTCTTAAGCCGGGCGTCCAACTCGATGCTGCCGGAGTGATAAACCACAAACAGCGGGCACCCGTCGGCCTGGACCCGCCGGTCATAGACATCCAGAACGTTTTTTTGGGTGCGGTATTCGGTGCTGAAGAACTGGTTGAGGCGTTTGGCTCGGCGCATCTGCAGCGCCTTGGCTATCATCACCGACCAGGCGATGATGGAGAAGATGAGCAGGCACACAATAATGGCCTTGGCTTCCGGTGTGGCTTGCTCCCACACATAAAGCAATTCGGCCTTATTGGCGCCGCCGGCTGCGGCCAAAATTACAGGTGCGTTCATTCCGACACGATCTCACTCTGACTCCGCGAACTTGGTCGTGAGGAATAGAAGCGCCCAAGCGGAACCTGCTCAAAATTCAAGAATGTACCATCAATCCGAAAACCGGACTGCGCTCTTTCTACCAACGTCTTCAAAAAATGCAAAATATTTTTCCATAAAAATGTTAGGGCACTGCTCCGGGGCTTGTCGAGGCTTTCCGCGGTTTTCGAGGATTCAACCTATTTCTTGCGCTGGACGCAAAAGATGGTGAGATTTTGCCAAAGCGGGTGAAGTCGGATAAGGGCTTTATCGCGACATTGGCAGTATTCGAAGAATTAATACGGCCATATCACCATGCAGACAAATATTATGAGTCAGCAACGCGCTGAGCCGGCGCATGACATCCTCCACCAGGTCCGCGTTCACCCGCTGGACCCGATTTTTTCCCCGAAGGTCGTGGCGGTCATTGGCGCGACCGAGACCCGCGGGAGCGTTGGGCGGACCGTATTCCAGAACCTGGGCCGTGGCGGGTTCGAAGGGACAGTCTATCCAGTGAACCCTAAACGCTCGAGTGTATTGTGTGTTAAGGCGTATCCCACCATTGCCTCGGTCCCCGAAAAAGTGGATTTGGCTGTTATAACGACTCCAGCCGTAACGGTGCCGGGGCTGATTCGCGAATGCGTGGCTGCGGGCGTCCCTGGCGCGATCATTATCTCGGCCGGCTTCAAGGAGACCGGCCCTGCCGGCGCGGAACTCGAACGTCAGGTCATGGAAGAGGCGCGCAAAGGCAAAATGCGCCTGATCGGACCCAATTGCCTGGGAGTGATGGTCCCATGCAAAGGTCTCAATGCGACTTTCGCCAGCACCATTGCCCGGCCTGGCTCGGTCGGATTCATCAGCCAATCAGGCGCCCTCTGCACGGCCATCCTGGACTGGAGTCTTCGAGAAAATGTCGGGTTCAGCTCGTTCGTCTCCATTGGGTCGATGCTGGATGTGAACTGGGGCGACTTGATTTATTACCTGGGAGACGATCCGAACACCAAGAGCATCGTCATCTACATGGAATCCATCGGGGATGCCCGGGCCTTTTTGTCTGCTGCCCGCGAAGTGGCGCTGACCAAACCGATCATCGTCATTAAGGTGGGTCGCACCGAAGCCGCTGCCAAAGCCGCCGCTTCGCACACCGGCTCGCTAACCGGCAGCGACGAGGTTCTCCAGGCCGCTTTCCGGCGGGTGGGTGTGTTGCGGGTGCAAACCATTGCCGAGTTGTTTCATATGGCTGAGGTCCTTGCCAAACAACCCCGACCCCATGGCCCGCGTCTGACGATTGTCACGAATGCCGGCGGCCCCGGCGTTCTGGCCACGGACATGCTTATCAGCAGCGGCGGACGGCTCTCCGAGCCTTCGGCTGAAACCATGAAGGCACTTAATTCCTTCCTGCCGGCTGCCTGGAGCCATAATAACCCGCTCGACATCCTGGGGGATGCCGGGCCGGACCGCTACGCAAAGGCGGTCCAGATTGCCGCTGATGATCCGGGCAGCGACGGCTTATTGGTCATCCTGACACCGCAGGCCATGACGGACCCGACCGCCACGGCTGAGCAGCTCAAGCCTTTTGCCAAGCTGCCCGGCAAACCGCTCCTCGCCTGCTGGATGGGCGGCAAGGAGGTCGAACCCGGCGAGGACATCCTGAATGCTGCGAACATCCCCACCTATAAATACCCGGATACCGCCGCGCGCGCCTTTTATTATATGTGGCGTTACACATATAACCTGCGTTCGCTCTATGAAACCCCCGCGTTGATGGCGGACCAATCGACCGGCGCCGTCGCGCGCTCGAAGGCCGATTCCATCATCCAGGCGGTCCGCAAAGAAGGCCGCACGATCCTCACTGAATTCGAATCCAAACAGCTCCTCAGCGCCTACGGCATCCCGACGGTTGATACGCGAATCGCGCGCAGCGAGGAGAGCGCCGTCAGGTTGGCAGATGACATCGGCTACCCGGTCGTGCTCAAGCTCTACTCCGAGACCATCACGCATAAAACGGATGTGGGAGGCGTCCAGCTCAATTTGCGCAACGCCGCCGCGGTGCGCCGCGCCTATAAGGGCATCGAGAGCGCCGTCGCCCAGCGCGCTGGCAAAGAACATTTCCTCGGTGTGACCGTTCAACCGATGATCGCCTTGGACGGCTACGAACTCATTATCGGCAGCAGCCCTGACCCCCAATTCGGTCCGGTGCTTCTTTTCGGTGCCGGTGGGCAGCTTGTGGAAGTCTTTAAAGACCGCTCCCTGGGCTTGCCGCCACTCAACGCCACGCTAGCCCGGCGGATGATGGAGCAAACCAAAATATTCGAGGCGCTCAAAGGCGTGCGGGGCAGGGCGCCTGTCAACCTCGCTGCTCTCGAAGAATTGATGGTCCGTTTCAGCCAGCTTGTCGTCGAGCAGCCGTGGATTGCCGAGATTGATATCAACCCGCTGCTGGCTTCGCCTGAACGCCTGCTGGCTCTTGATGCGCGGGTCGTGGTCCATAGCTCCAAAATCACGGAAGATAAGCTGCCGCGGCCTGCCATCCGGCCTTACCCGCTCCAGTACGTGACTCCGTGGAAACTCAAGAGCGGCGTCCAGGTTACCATCCGCCCTATCCGCCCTGAAGACGAGCCGTTTCTGGTCAAATTCCACGAGACGCTCTCGGAAGAAAGCGTCTATTACCGCTACTTCAGCCAGCTCAAACTCGATCAGCGCATCGCCCACGAGCGGCTCACGCGGATGTGCTTCAACGATTATGACCGCGAGATCGCTCTCGTGGCCGAATACCGCGACCCCAAATCCAAAGCTATCGAAATCCTCGGCGTTGGCCGCCTCAGCAAGGCCCGCGGTCTTAATGAAGCCGAGTTCGCGCTAGTCATTAGTGATCGCTGGCAAAACCAGGGGCTGGGCACAGAGTTGCTCAAGCGCCTGGTTCAGATTGGCCGCGCGGAAAAACTCGACCTGATTTCAGCCAGTATGCTGGCCGAGAACCACGCCATGCATCACGTCAGCAGGAATGTGGGTTTTAAGCTGGTCCGCGAACCGGATGATCACGATTTCCGCGCTGAAATCCTCCTCGGCGCGAAGTGAGATGCGCCCGGGAGCCGTTTTTTTTCAAGCCCGACTCTTGGCAATTAGCAGTTGCAGGCTTGTAAAGGCGCGGCCGGCAGGCCGGCAAGCCGTCGAGCTTCATTGAAACCAAGCTCCGCAAGAAGTTTTTTGAACAAAACGGAGGCGGCGAGGTCATTTACTTTGTGATACAAAGTGAAACTCTTTAACCGGGAAAATACATTGTTATGGACCAACTCAACGCCGTTCCGCCTCAGCTTCCACCTCACACTCAGGGGCCCCAGCGCGCAAGCCTCGAACCGCTCGGCACGCGTCCCGAGGAGCGGGACCCGATCTCGGGTCCATTCGCCGCTGTTGAGGCAATTCTGCGCCAGCCGCGGCGAGTGATGTATCAGGTCGCCCAGGCCAGGCCGGGTGGTCTCATTGTTGGGATGAGCGCCGCGGCAATCTGTTGCACCCTCATTTATGGACTGGTGGTTGGCACCTTTTCCCAGGGTGCGCAGCTCTGGGCGGCGCCGGTAAAGATCGCAATCGGCCTGCTGTTATCCACCCAGATCTGTCTTCCCAGCCTGTATATTTTCACCTGTTTGAGCGGTTCGCAGGCGCGCCTGGCGGAGATCTGCGGCCTGGTCGCCGGGCTGCTGCTCCTAACTTCAATCTTGCTTATTGGTTTCGCGCCGGTGGCATGGCTTTTTTCGCAATCCACCGAATCGGTGGCCTGGATGGGTGCGCTGGACCTCCTGTTCTGGTTTATCGCCACGGCCTTCGGGTTGCGATTTCTGACGCAAGCCTTTTCGCATTCGCAAGCCCGCTCGCAAGCCGGCCTAAACACTTGGATCGTAATCTTTCATTAGCTTCCGGCAATCGCTGACGGCGGTGCTGGTGAGCTTCGCCTATGCCGCCCTGGTGCTCGGGGCGTTCAGCCCGGTTGGTCTGTTTATTGTTTGGAACACTCCAGCGCGGGGCCCGTCCACCCAGGGCGGGGCGCCGGAGCATGCCTTGCTCCAACTGACGTTGATCGTGTTTATCGCTTTCGCTGGGGTCCTGGGAAACGTGCGGTTACTACCCCTGCTGCGTCAACTGGCCGGGAGCCGTGCGGTGGCCTGGAAGGTCCTGTTTGCCTGGCTCGCTGGCAATCTGTTTCTTGGCAGCCAGATTTGCTGGGTCCTGCGCCCCTTCATCTGGGGCGGCAACCCGGTCAAATTTATCGGTCCCCATCCCTTTGCCGGCAATTTCTACGAAGCTGTTTTCAAGGCCGTCAAACGACTGCTGTTTTAAGCCGGTCAAGGTGCGTGTCGGACATACAACAAATGTCTGCCCAGCCTCAACTCGCTTTGCGCATACAAATCCCGTTCTCCTCACGGAGAAACAACCCGGTAAAACCTGGAGTCAACGTTTGTTTCTGGATCTGCACAAACCTCGAGCAAGGCGCGGCGCAGCTCTTCGCCCGGGAAGCTCGTGAAGGGGATTATTGGCACGGTACCGCCTGTACCCTGAGCGGCGGGCAGTGTCTTAATTAAGACACTATCGGCAGGCCGACCGGCGCGCACAATTGACTTCCGGACCTCCTTTGATGAGAATCGTCTCATGCACCCTTTCTACCTTATTGACGAAGCGCTCAGGACCTCGGCGCGCCAAAGCCATCCTGCAGGTAACCGTCTTTCCGTTGGTCTGGAGACTGCGGGTGCGCGCTGACCTATGAACATCTATCGCAACCTGCAGCAGAACCTCAAACCGGTGGAGACCGATCTCGCGCAGTGGGGCAAGACCCTCGGCGGGGCGGTCATGGCCAAAGCCAAGCAGCAGAACTGGAAGTCCCCTGGTCACCTGCCGGAGATCACCCACGAATTCTACGAACAACTCATGGCGTTCAATTGGAAATGGACTCCGTCGCGCTCTTGCGGCGATCTCAAGAAGGCCGCCGCGATACTCGATGGCGACATGTACCACGCCGAGTGCCAAGCGGCGGCCAACGCCTTCAAGCTGTTGCTGGAGACCAAAGCTCCCTACGGTTTCGGCCTGGCGGACGTTAAGCTCAAGGTGTACGTGGGTGAAAAGGCGATGACTGGCGCCGAGGCAAACGGCCCGACTGGTGAGCATGCGCGACGGGCCCCCAATTCGAACGGCGGCTTTTATTCAATGCACCCCCTGGCTGGTGTGCACGGCCTAAAACCCAATGTGTTCGATGTTCAGACCAACAAACTGGCGCCGGTGTACGCCTGGACCGACCACAAGGTAGTCGAGTACGGCGGGCGCTTTTACGACGTTTGTTACGACGCAATTTACGGCCAGGCCGTCGATATGGCCATCGCCCTGACGCTGGGTTGCAACGAAGATTCTCGTCCTACCAAGACTATCCAGGAGGCCATGAGCCGCATCCAGGAGTTTAAGGTGCTCATCAAAAACTGGTTCCAGATCGCCTATTTCCGCTCCGCTGCCCCGGACTCGACGGCGGGGCAACTGGACGCCAAAGAAATCGGGCCTTTTGCTGAGTCTCTTTTTGGCGACGAGAAGACTGAGTTGCACCCTTACGGATCGCTCGTGCCCATGAGCAAATGGCCTGTGAACCAGTAGAGACTCCCCTTGATCCTCGGCTAAGAGCTGAAGCGCATCCTTTTTCGGTCTCAGGGTTCAAGCCACTATAGAGGAACCATTAAGCCGCAACTGCCTCATTTCGCCGCCGCTTTAAGCAGTTCCACGTCCTTTATCCAAACCTTGCCTGTGCCTTTAACGACAAGGTTCAGTTTGATCAGGTCTGGCTTTTCTCCCTTTTTGAGAAAGAAAGGGGTTTCGTGCGAGGCCCAGTCATTCGAGCCAGAGATTGGGTGCATTAGGCCCCGTGAAAAGAACTCCCCTTTTCCTGCGAAACGGCACCACATTTCCAGGTACGCCTGGCCGTCCAGCGCTTCACTTTTGATCTTGGCGCGATAGATCACCACGCAATGGTCCACTCCCGGGTCGGCAAGTTCGAACAACCGAATCACCTGCGGCTTGTGGCAGTCTGTAAGCCACGCATGGTCCTCAGTGGACTTCAGGTCCTTGGAGATGGTTCGGTCTGAGGACGAGAATCTCTTGAGGGTTTCGGTTTTGCGGTCGGCAGCGGCTCCCATCAGTGGGCCGAGCAAACTCAGGAGGATGAGCGAGCATTTCATTGTATTCATGCGTTTGAGTTTTTGGAGCTTCGGAAAGACCACACGGGTGACGTTGTCGGAGAGACGGATTAGAGGCGGCGGTTCGCCTCGAGGCGAAGGTCCTTTATGAAAACCTTCCCCTGCCCTTCAACCAGTCGCACGTCAATCTTCACATTCCCTCCCCGGGAAGAAGGCGGTCCGAAACGGCCCAGTGGCAATTCCCCAGTGAGCATTTCATAGAAGACCACGCCGAGAGAATAAATGTCCGCGCGATGATCTACTGCCTGTGGATGCTCGACTTGTTCAGGCGCCATGTAGTGCGGCGTGCCCATGACATCTCGTGTGCCGGTAAGCCTGAAATTCTGTGGCGCCTGGTTCATGATCATGGCCAGGCCGAAATCGGCAATTTTCACCCGGCCCTTTTTATCCAACAAAACGTTTTCGGGTTTGATGTCCCGGTGGACGATCCATTCATCATGCGCGAATTGGAGCGCCTCACAGATTTGTGGAATGATCTGGAGGGCTTGCCGGGGCGTGAGCTTGCCGGACTGCTCGACCTGGCGCAGGTTCGGCCCATCGACGTACTCCATGAGGAAATAATGCAGACCAGCTGCCTGGCCGAAATCATAAACCGATACGATGTGGGGATGGTTCAGCTTCGCCAGCGCGCGGGCCTCGCGGGTAAACCGATCCGTAAATCCGAGGTCGTTTCCGGGGCGGGGCGGCAGGATCTTGAGCGCTACGAGCCGGTCCAGGCCCGGCTGGCGCGCTCTATACACGGCGCCCATCCCTCCGTGCCCAATCACTTCCAGAATCTCCAATTGAGGAAACAGTTGAGCAATATCATGCACGCTTGGCGGCACGAACCCTCGGCCACTGGCCGGCGCGCCGGCCGTGCTGCCCATTCCCGCTTTCATCAGGCACTCCGGGCAGATGCCTTGCGGCGCATCGGCGGCTAACGGTTTCCCGCAACTCGGACATATTCGCAAGGTATCCATATTTGACCTTTCTACCTGGTTCTTAAGAAACCAGGCAACGAGGTTACAGGAAAACGTTCTCGGGCTTCGGAATTATCGGCCTGCCAGCACGGCAAAAAGATGGTGCATCTCTTCATCCACCTCTTCCGGCCTAAGGACTGTGTTGGCAATTTCCTGCCGCAACAGCTTTCGGAACCGCTGGCGCAGCCGGTGCACCGCGACTTTGACTGCCCCCTCCGAAAGCCGCAGTTTGCTGGCCAGAGCCGCGTAAGGTTGATGGCCGCTCTCACCGGCCAGGCACGGCTTGAGCGTCTCAAACAGTTGGGAGTCGCCTTCCGAGGCGCACTCATTTTGGAGCCGCGCCAACACCTCATCCAGCAGGGTCACCGCCCACCGCCGCTCATAGGCTTGCTCGGGAGTGAAGGCGTCGGCCGGTTCCTTGCCGTAACGTGTTTCAGCCGCATCGAGCTGCAGTGGAACCAATTGAACGCCGCCGCCGCGCTTTTGCGCGCGAGCCTTGTCCCATTCATTGGCCAGGAAATGGCTCATGGCGCTCAAGAGGAAAGTGCGAAAGCGTCCGCGCTGGGGATCGGCCTGAGTCAGCCAGCATTCCCCCAGCAGACGCGCAAAAAACTCCTGGGTCAAATCCTGCGCATCCTCTGTTGGGTAACCGCGGCGGCGCACGTAGGCGTACAGAGGATACCAATAAGTTTGGCACAGGCTGGCCAGTGCCAAAGCCGCCTGGGTGGAATCGTTGCCCCGCGCCGTCAGCACCAGTGACCAATGCGTGGTGACAAAGACCGGGCTTCGGCCTCTGACGCCGGGCGGCGCGGTTGAAGAATCCTCGTTTGACCCATCGTTCACAGCCCTGAGAATACCTTCCCAACGCCATCGTCACAATGGTCAATAGGCCAAGGGCCAACGGGCCAACAGCGCTTCCTCCTCACCAAACCGTATCCTCTACGCTGTTATAAGAATCCGTTTTGTGCGCCTGACAATGACACACTAAAACAGGTTCTAAAGCCAGCAGCCGGAACTTGGCGAAGCGCCGGCTGTAGCCTGATTTACCGTGCAGGGGTGACCTCCTTTAATTACCGTGACGCCGAAAGTTGGGCAGCCATTGCGGATTTTACAGGTGATATGTCGAAGCGGATGATTGAACAACGTTGGTTTAAGCATATTCCGGAACTTGGCCAGGGCGCCACGTTCCTGAGGAAATGGGGATTTATTGGAATCCTGATTGGCATCGGCGCCGGGCTGGGGGCCTTGGCATTAAGTTGGTCGATTCACCTGATTACTCAATCCCTTCTTGGCTCGATTGTCGGCTACACGCCGCCGCTTCCCGGCGGGGAAGGCGCCGTGAGCCATTACACGTTTCATGTGAGCCGTCCGTGGCTGCTCCCGCTGGTGACCACAGCAGCCGGTTTGGTCGGGGGACTGCTGACTTGGAAATTCGCCCCCCAGACTGCCGGCATTGGCACGAATGCGGCAATTCGCGCATTTCACAATAACGAGAAACTCAGTTTTAAAATCTCCCTCTTTAAACTGATTACGTCGGCCATCACCATTGGCGGAGGGCTGACTTCAGGACGCGAAGGCCCAATCGCTCAGATCGGGGCCACGACCGGAGCCAGTATTGCCGGCGCTCTTAAACTCACCGCGCGAGAACGCAACCTTGCCCTTGCTGCAGGATTGGGGGCCGGAATTGCCGCTATATTCAAAGCGCCGCTGGCGGGCGCGATTATTGCCGCGGAGATTTTTTATAAAGAAGATTTCGAAGTCGAAGCGCTGGTGCCAGGTCTGATAGCGTCCGTCATCGGTTACACGATTGTTGGAGGTGCTACCGGGTTTCAGCCCATTTTCGATCTGCCGATTCAAGCAACTCAATTTGACCACCCCTTGTCCCTGGTCCTCTTTGCCCTCCTGGGAGTCGGCTGCGCCCTGCTCGCTCGATTTTTGTTTGCTGTCTTTTTCCGCATTGAGAAGTTTTTCAAACGCTTCCCGTTATGGGTCGCGACCGCCATTGGCGGCGGTTGCACGGGCCTCATCGGACTCGTCTTTCCGTCGGTAATTGGAACGGGATACGGTTGGGCGCAATTTGCTATCTCTCAGAATGTGCATATGTTGCCGCCTTTATTGCTGCTTGGAGCGGCGATCGCCGAAATCGTGGGGGCGTCATTGACTCTCGGCTCCGGCAATTCAGGCGGCGTCTTCGGACCGAGCGTGGTTACGGGGGGAATGTTCGGAGGCGCCTTCGGTTACGGAGCAGCGTACCTTTTCCCATCCGTCGTGCCTTATCCCGGCATTTACGCAATTGTCGGGATGATTGCCTTTTTTGCGGCGTCAGCCAAAGCGCCGATTTCAACCATCATCATGATTTCGGAGATGACGGGTGGCTATGGCCTGTTAGCCCCGGCGATGTTCGCCGTGGTCACCGCGTTCATTCTTTCGGGAAAGAGAACGATTTTTTCCGCCCAGGTCGATAACCGCCTGGCCTCGCCGTTCCACGCCGATGAGTTCGAGCCCATCGCCCTTCGGCGAGTTAAGACCGCTGACGTGATGATCCACTTGCCGGTTTATGTCCACGCCAATGCGCCCGTGGCTGAAGCAATGACTTTGATGGGCGATTACGGTTTAGCCAGCCTGCCGGTGGTCGAAGAGAATAAGCTCTCCGGTCGCATCACGCTGCTGGCCATACACCGGCTGCCACAACAACAGCAACAATCCGTCCGTGCCAAGGACCTGCGGCTGCTTGAATCCAGCGCGGCTTATCCTGATGAAGACCTGTTTATCATCTTAAAGCGATTTGCGGCCAAAGATGTCGGCAATCTGCCTGTGGTGACGCGTAAAAATCCCGATTGCCCTATCGGGTTGATAACCCGCTCCGGGCTCTGGGCCGCTCTGGAAAGAGCCAAGGAAGCGCGCGCCAACCGACAGGCCCTCAATGCCTCGGAAACAGAACCAATCGAGGCGGATATCGAGTGACACAATAAAAGTTCAGGCTCCCGCAAAATAGGGTGAACTTTTGCCAAAGAGGGTGAAGTCCGGTCCAGCAACCGGGCGCACAATTACCTTATCTTTAATGGCTATGAATAAGACCTCACCCGTTCTCAACAAACGTCGTGCCGAACCCGCCGTCCAGCCTAATAGCAAGGGGCACAAGGCCACGCCGGCGCATTTCAAGACCCTCGATGGGAACGAAGCGGCTGCGTACGTTGCCTATCAGCTCAATGAGGTAATGGCAATTTATCCCATCACCCCCTCCTCGCCTATCGCCGAGTGGTGCGACCAATGGGCTTCCGAGGGCAAAACCAATCTCTGGGACACCATCCCGGCTATTGTCGAGATGCAAAGCGAAGGCGGCGCGGTGGGGGCTGTGCATGGCGCGCTGCAAACCGGGACCCTCAGCACCACCTTCACCGCTTCCCAAGGTCTGCTGTTGATGATCCCCAACATGTTCAAAATTGCCGGTGAACTGCTGCCGACGGTTTTCCACGTAACTGCCCGGACGGTGGCCACCCACGCCCTTTCGATCTTTGGCGATCACAGCGACGTCATGGCCTGCCGCTCGACTGGGTGGGGCATGCTCGCCGCCGCCTCCGTTCAAGAGACAATGGACTTCGCATTGATTTCCCAGGCCGCTTCGCTCCGCTCACGCATTCCCTTCGTTCATTTCTTTGACGGCTTTCGCACCTCACACGAGGTCTCGAAGATTCAGCTTCTGTCCAAGGACGATTTAGCCGCCCTGATTGATGACGAATTGATCGCTGCCCATCGCGGGCGCGCCATGACTCCCGACCGGCCAGTGCTCCGCGGCACGGCCCAAAACCCGGATGCCTTTTTCCAGGCCCGCGAGACCGTCAACCCATTCTACGCCGCCTGCGCGGACATCACCGAGAAGGTCATGAAGGAGTTTGGCGCGCGCGTGGGCCGGCACTATGAACTCTTCGAATATGTTGGCGCGCCGGATGCCGAACGCGTTTTGGTGCTGATGGGCTCCGGTTGCGAAGCAGCTCACGAGGCAGTCGAGCACCTCGCCAAACGCGGCGAGAAAATCGGTTTGGTTAAAGTCCGGTTGTACCGGCCATTCGACGGCAAACGGTTCGTCGAATCTTTGCCGGCGAGCGTTAAATCCATCGCGGTGCTGGACCGCACCAAGGAGCCGGGTGCCTCAGGCGAACCGCTCTATCAGGATGTCATCGCCGCGTTGTTCGAGGCCCAGGCCAGTGGCTGGGGCCGGCTCAAGGGTTTGCCGAAGGTCTTTGGTGGCCGCTACGGCCTGTCCTCGAAAGAATTTACACCCGCAATGGTGAAGGCCGTTTTCGACAACCTCAAGCAAGCGGCTCCCAAGAACCACTTCACCGTCGGTATCACCGACGACGTGTCTCATACCAGCCTCCCCTGGGATGAGGACTTTTCCACCGAACCGGACCACGTCATCCGGGCGATGTTCTACGGCCTGGGCGCTGATGGGACGGTGGGCGCCAACAAGAATTCGATAAAAATTATCGGTGAAGAGACTCCAAACTTTGCCCAGGGGTATTTCGTCTATGACTCGAAAAAATCCGGGTCCATGACTGTCTCCCATCTGCGCTTTGGCCCCGAGCCGATTCGCTCCACCTACCTCATCACCAAGGCCAACTTCGTTGCCTGCCATCAACCGGTGTTCCTCGAACGCTATGAAATGGCCAGGAACCTTGTCCCCGGCGGGACTCTTCTGCTCAATACGCCATTCTCCAAGGACGAAGTCTGGGCGCGATTGCCAACCCCGGTCCAGCAAACCTTGATTGATCGCAAGGCCCGCCTCTATGTCATTGACGCCACCCGCGTGGCTCGCGACAGCGGAATGGGTGGGCGCATTAATACCATCATGCAGGTGTGCTTCTTCGCGCTTTCAGGCGTTCTGCCTAAGGCTGAGGCCATTGACGCCATCAAAGAATCCATTCGCAAGACCTACGGCAGGAAGGGCGAGGAGGTCGTCCAAATGAACCTCAAGGCGGTGGATAACACACTAGCCCATCTGCACGAAGTGTCGCCCACTAGTTCGGTCAACGGGACCGGGCCCCTTCTGCCGGGCGTTACTCAAAATGCGCCGCCTTATGTCCGCACGGTGCTGGGCGCTTTGGCCGGCGGGCGCGGCGATGATCTGCCCGTCAGCGCCTTTTCATGCGACGGCACTTTCCCCACGGCTACAGCGCAGTACGAAAAGCGCAATCTGGCCCTCGAGATTCCCGTGTGGGACCCGGTGGTGTGCATCCAATGCATGAAATGCGTTGCCATCTGCCCCCATGCCACCATCCGCGCCAAGGTCTATGAACCCAAAGACCTGGCCACAGCCCCGGCTGATTTTAAATCCACCGATGCCCGCGCTCCGGAATGGAAGGGGATGAAGTGGACGTTGCAAGTTGCGGCGGAAGACTGCACCGGCTGCACCTTGTGCGTCGAGGTGTGTCCCGCTCGCAATAAGACCGAGAGCAAACTCAAGGCGATCAATATGCGCCCTCAAGCCCCATTGCGCCTGCAGGAGCGCGAGAATTGGGATTTCTTCCTCGGGCTGCCGGAGTTCGATCGGCGCAAGCTCAAACTCACCACCTTGCGCCAGCAACAGGTCATGCAACCGCTCTTCGAGTTCTCCGGGGCCTGCGCCGGCTGCGGTGAGACGCCTTATCTGAAGCTGTTGACCCAGTTATTCGGCGACCGCGCTGTCATCGCCAATGCCACCGGCTGTTCTTCAATTTATGGCGGCAATTTGCCGACGACACCTTATGCCAAAAATGCGCAGGGCAGGGGACCGACCTGGTGCAATTCCCTCTTCGAGGATAATGCCGAGTTCGGCCTCGGTTTCCGTGTCTCTATCGACAAGCAGAAGGAAATGGCCGGTGAACTTCTTCGGAAATTGGCGGGGACAATCGGGCAAGACCTGGTGGCCGGCATCCTGGAGGCCATCCAGGCCGATGAGGCCGGCATTTACGATCAACGCGAGCGAGTCGCCGCACTGAAAGCAAAACTCCACACCATCGACGGGCCTGGAGCCAAATTGCTCCTACCGCTGGCCGACCAGCTTGTACGCAAAAGTGTTTGGATAATTGGCGGGGACGGCTGGGCGTATGACATCGGTTATGGCGGCCTGGACCATGTTCTGGCCAGCGGCAGGGATGTGAACGTCCTGGTGCTCGATACCGAGGTCTATTCGAATACGGGTGGTCAATGCTCGAAATCGACCCCACGCGGCGCCGTGGCGAAGTTTGCCGCCGGCGGCAAACCAGGCGGCAAGAAAGACCTGGGTCTAATTGCCATGACATACGGGCATATCTACGTGGCCAGCGTTGCTATGGGGCATAAAGATGAACATACCCTCAAGGCATTCTTGGAAGCAGAGTCTTACCCCGGTCCCTCGCTGATCATCGCTTACAGCCATTGCATTGCCCACGGCATCGCCCTGGATGCCGGCATCGGCGCGCGCCAGCAGAAACTCGCCGTCGAGTCCGGCCAATGGCTGCTCTACCGCTTCGACCCCCGCAGAACGGATCGCGGCGAAAACCCGCTTCAGCTCGATTCACCGGCTGCCAAGGCCAAGGTGCAGGACTATTTGCTCTCCGAGAACCGATTCAAAATGCTCACCAAGAGCAAACCGGAGGATGCGCGGCGCCTCTTCACCCAGGCTCAAGCCGATGCCGACCGCCGTTGGAAACATTATCAATTCATGGCCGGGCGTGATTTGAAACCAGCCACCGCTCCGGCGGCAGCATCCAAACCCCAGGCATCCATCGATCAGCATCCATAAAACCTATGGACCTATCCACTACTTATCTCGGCCTCAAACTGCGCACCCCGCTCGTTCTGGCCGCTTCTCCGTTGTCCGAGGAGATCGACTCCATTAAACAAATGGAAGACAACGGAGCCTCGGCGGTTGTCCTCTATTCGCTTTTTGAAGAACAACTCCGGCAGGAGAGTGCCGAGCTAGCCAAGAACCTCGAACAGGGCACCTTCAGCACTCCGGAAGCCCTGACTTATTTCCCGGAGCCGGAAGAGTTCCGACTCGGACCAGACGAATACCTCAAGCACATCTCCAAGGCCAAGGCGGCGGTGGCCATTCCTGTCATAGCCAGCCTGAATTGCTCCTCGGGCGGCGGATGGACTGAGTATGCCAAGGGTGTCCAGGAGGCGGGCGCCGATGCCCTCGAACTGAACATCTACTATATCCCCACCGACGTGGAATTGACATCTACCCGCATCGAGCAGAATTACATCGCCATTGTGAAAGCCGTTAGGGCCGCCGTGAGTATCCCTGTAGCGGTCAAGCTCAGCCCCTTTTTCACCAACTTCGCCAATATGGCCAAGCGTCTCGACAAGGCAGGGGCTAATGGCTTGGTGCTCTTCAACCGGTTTTATCAGCCTGACATTGACCTCGAAACCCTGGAAATCAAACCCAACATTCTCCTGAGCACACCGATGGCCATGCGCCTGCCGCTGCGCTGGATTGCTTTGCTCTACGGCAAACTGCGGGCCAGCCTCGCCGCTACCAGCGGCATCCACCGCGCTTCGGATGTCCTCAAGATGCTCATGGCAGGGGCGGACGTGACGATGCTCTGCTCGGCCATCATCCGCCATGGCGTGCGGCAAATTGGGGTCATCGAACGCGACATGGTCGCCTGGATGGAAGAGCATGAATACACATCGGTCACTCAACTCAAAGGCAGCCTCAGCCAGAAAAACTGCGCCGACCCCAGCGCCTTCGAGCGCGCCCAATACATGCGGGCCATCTCCCGCCTGCCCGCCGCGAAGTAAGCGTCCAGGCAAAAGCAAACGCGGGATAGCAACGGGATATTGAATGCGGTCGAATTCGCGCGTCTCGCCTCCAATCGCTGGCGATATTATCACCGACAACGTTTCACGAAAATCTCCTCTCGCTATTCGCCCAGGCTCTGTTCGCGCAACCTGGCCCGGCGGTTAATGGCGGGGTGATTGAAAATCGCCGTCAACTCCGTGGGACCCAGCCCGAGGTGGCTCACGGGCTGACTCAAATCGATGGTCTTGCCCTGTCCGTCCGCGCCCGTCACCAAAAGCGTGTTCTCCGGGACTTGATCCAAAGGACGTTCCGTGCCATCGGACAACTGCTGTTTAAAAACCAGGTTGGGCGGGGCCAGCTTCACAAGAATCCCTTTTCGCAGAACACGGGATTGCCGAGGGTCTGAAAGCAATTCCATCGCTTGGGGGTCCAAATGCCGTTTGCGATTGTCCGCCAACCCGCTCACCACAGCGGGGAATTCAATATCAAAGCCGCTCGGCGAGGCCGGGTTGGCAAAAACCAGCACGTCCGGCGCCGCGCCCGGGTCCGCCTTGGGGACGTATCTCTCGTTCAGCGCCTGTTCGAGCCTCGCGTCGTCGTCGCCACCGTCCTTAAGATGAAATACCTCGCCGTCCAGTTCGACCCAATCGCGCAGCGCGCCTATTTTCCAGGCGCCGGGTTTGCGCATCAAACCCTGGTTGATCAGACTGTTGAGGCCGGGAACCGTGACAGCGACGCTCGCGACGGTCTCCTTGCCATCCAGGCACTGGATGTGCCGCTGGCCGGCCTTGTCGAGTTCGACGTGAAACCGGAATGGGTGCTCTTTTGCGGATGGCGAGGGATTCGGGGCTGCGGTGGCTTGGGCCTTTTGTTTGGCTGTTTCCAGCGCCTGGCGTTCGAGCGCCAGCCACTCATTGAAAGCCCGTTCCAATTTCTGACAGCCATCCGAGTCGTTGATGGCTACGATTTGATCAGCAATCTTTACGTGGTCGGCAGCAATCTCCAAACCGAGCGGCGTGCCGGGGAGCTTTCCCTGAACGCGCCACTTGAAAATGTCCAACTGGCTCCAGGTTTTGAGAGGCGCCAAATAAATGGCCTCTTCACCCAAAGACATCGTGAAGAGCTCGATGGTGGTGGCTCGACCGCCTATCTCGGCGGGGACCGGCGCCTTTCCGATCCTTATCTCGGGTTGCTGCTCGGGCGGCGTCGCACCGCTTGACTCGTCTCGCTCGAGTTCAAGCGCATGGCCGTTTGTCGAAGAACTGGACCCAAATCTTTCTTCAGCATTCATCAAGCCCTCCTTGTAACCTCCGGTTTCACTCCTCCCCACGATGCACGCATCAAACCAACCTCGGTTGATCGAGTTGCTCAATGGAGGTGCCGCCCTAAAAGCGCAGCAGCAACGACCCCATACAGCCTTCTGTTTCGGAAGCGAGAAAAGAAGCCAAGCAAAGAAGGACCCGATCCATGGTCAAAATCTGAAATCCAAAACGCGCACCAGCCGCAAGGACAAGCATTTTTGTCCTCGAAATTCAGGGAGACCGCCGTGCTCTTGAGCCAACTGGGACAGCTAAGCTATGCGCACTCGTAAAACCGCGCTCCTTTCAGATGGGGCAGGCATTTGCATATTTGTTGTGGGATGCACCTCTCAACCGCGCGAGTCATCCCAATTGACAAAATGCCGGTGGCGGAGCGGCTCCAAGCGATTGAGCAGCTCTGGGAGGCTCGTTCTCAGCCAGCTTTCGGCTGAGCCTGAAGTTGCGCGCGATGGAATTCTTTGGTGTCATCTTCCAGCTTTTTCAGGCACTCAGGACAAACACCATGGGTCGTGCGGACTTGGAAGCCTTCGGCGAAATACTCTTCCAGGCGCATCCATTTCTCGCCATAGCCGACCTTGCGGCACCAGGCGCAAACGCGCAGCATGCCTTCCAGATAGTGCAGGCGGTCCACCAGCCGCTTTGTCAGTGAATGCACGAAGGCCCAGATCAGAAGAATGAGAACGGTCTCCATCGCACCGGACCGCCATTTGGACATGTGAGCCTCCCCGCCAATAAGCAAGTGCGGCAAGTCCACCGCCTCATTCAGCCAAGAGAGCAGCAGGATCAAACCAAACCCGAAACTTTCATACCACAACACGCGCGACCCGTTTTTTCGAACCTTCATAACCGGCTAATCCTTTCGATCTGCAAAAAATTCTGCCCGGGTCGCGCGCCCCCGTGCAATTCACGTTGATGCCAATATGCTGCGCAATGCTTAAACCGCAAGCAAAACTCAAGTGGGTATTTTTTATCTCTCCCGCTTGACACAGGCTCCTATGCCGGCTCCCTCGCGGTGTCCCTGGGAAACTCAATCCATTCAAGGAGCCTGGCAGCGCGCAGGCCAGCGTTACCGCGATGACCTATTCCGGGTGTTCGCGGATGTGGCTCGTTATCTTCTTTTGGGTCTTTCCTGCTTTTCAATCGCCCTGAGAGGTTCTTCCGCCGAACCCCATTCACCAAAATCATTTCAATAATCAGCGCTCCTTGCCAAAGTATTGTCAATCGACTACTGTGATCGGTGTATGCGACTCATGATGTGTCCCTGTTCCATCCCTCGTTGTGCTCTCGGCTTTTTCATTTTTTCCATCCTCGCCGTTAGCTCCCCTGTTTGTTCCTCTGCCGCCCCCGCGGCGGTTTGGACCTATCATTACGACAATGCCCGGTGGGGGCAAAACACCAACGAAACAACCCTCACGCCAGCCAACGTCAATACCACCACCTTTGGCCGGCTTTTTTCCCACGCGGTGGACGGTTACGTCTATGCCGAGCCGCTCTATGTTCCGAGCGTCGCCATTCCGGCCAAAGGCGCCCACAACGTGATTTTCGTGGCCACGCAACATGACAGCGTTTATGCCTTTGATGCCGACACCGCTGCCGGATCAAATTCGGTCCCTCTCTGGCAGGTCAGCTTCACTAACGGCAATAACGTCACTTCAGTTCCCAACGGTGATGTCAACACCGGCGATATTGTGCCCGAGGTTGGCGTTACCAGCACGCCGGTCATCGATACCAATACCGGCACAATTTACGTGGTGGCCAAGACCAAGGAGGTTATCAGCGGCTCTTCGCATTACGTGCAGCGGTTGCACGCGCTCGACATCACGACTGGCGCGGAGAAGTTCGGAGGCCCGGCGGTCATTGGCGATACGATTTTTAACGGGAATTATACCTACGTTTCAGGGCCCTCGGTGGCCGGCACCGGCGACGGCAACCAAAGTGGTGTCGTTCATTTTAATGCCCTGCGGCAGATGAACCGCCCGGCGCTTCTGTTGCTCAATGGCGTGGTTTACATTGCTTTTGCCTCTCATGGGGATAACGGCCCTTATCATGGATGGGTCCTGGGTTATAGCGCATCGACGCTGCAGAATGTCGCCGTCTATAACACCTGCCCCAATGGCGGTTTAACCGGCATTTGGCAGAGCGGCAATGGCCCGGCGGTGGACAGTTCGGGCAACATCTACTTTGAAACCGGCAACGGCACCTTCAACACAAACTATGCGAACCCGAACAATTACAGTTTGGGCGACAGCTTCGTCAAAGTCTCGACCGGCAGCGGACTTCAGATGGTCGATTATTTCACCCCTTTTAACGAAACCAACCTGAACAACGGCGATACTGACCTGGGCTCAGGCGGCAATTTGGTTCTGCCGGATTCAGTGGGCGGCGCCTTGCATCCGCACTTGCTGGTGGGCTGTGGAAAGCAAGGGCTCATTTACCTGCTCGACCGGGACAACATGGGTCATTTCAATCCGCTCAATGACAGCCAGATTGTCCAGGAAGTCTCCGGGGCAATCAATGGCACGTGGAGTTCGCCTGCCTATTTTAACAATCAGATTTATTATCTCGGGAGCGGCGATGTGATGAAGGCCTTTCAGTTCTCCGGCGGATTGCTGGTGAGCACCCCCACGTCGAAAGCGTCCAATGGCTATGGTTTTCCGGGGGCGACGCCGGTCATTTCGGCCAACGGAACCGGTAATGCTATCGCTTGGGCGCTGCAAACCGATGGCTATAACAGCGGCGGTTCCAGCGTGCTTCATGCCTATAACGCTGCCAATCTGGCAACCGAACTCTACAACAGCTCGATGGCGGGCGCCCGCGACCAATTAGGCGTCGCCGTTAAATTTACCGTGCCTACTGTTGTGAATGGGAAGGTGTACGTCGGCTCGGCTTATCAGGTCGCCGCCTTTGGCCTGGCAGCCGGATGGGTCGCCACGCCCAGTATTTCTCCTAATGGTGGTGTTTTCACCAATTCCGCGACGGTCACCTTATCGAGCACTACGCCCGGCTCTTCCATCTACTTCACGCTGGACGGTTCGACCCCGACAGCGCAGTCCACCCTTTATACGGCTCCATTTGTTGTCACCAACTCCGGGGCCGTGAAGGCATTTGCTACTAAAACGGGCCTGGTTGATAGTCCCGTTGCGAGCGCGACTTTTATTGACAGCCTGGTGGTTGGGCACGGCAGCGGTTTGACGGGGCAGTATTGGTCCAATCAGCTCATGACCACCAACGGAACGCCGACTCTGGTGCGCATCGACCCGACGGTTAACTTTAATTGGGGGAGCGGTTCCCCGGACCCAAGCATCTCGGTGGACGATTTCACTGCCGTCTGGTCAGGGAAAGTTCAGCCAGAATTTTCTGAGACCTACACATTTCAGACAGTCACAGATGATGGCGTCCGGTTGTGGGTCAACGGCCAGAATATCATCAATAAATGGCAGGATCAGGGCGCCACGGCTTGGACTGGCACGATCAATCTAACGGCAGGCCATCGTTACGATATCGTCATGGCCTACTACGAACATGGCGGCAGCGCTTCGGCTACGTTGTCCTGGGCCAGCCCCTCGACAGCTCTGGCCATTATTCCTCAAACTCAACTTTACCCCTGGAGCACCAACGCACCGCCCACTGTCACCATCACCGCTCCCACCAACAGCACTCTTTTCGCGGCCCCGGCAAACATCACCATTCAGACAGCGGTTTCGGACCTGGATGGCACCGTGACAAATGTGGACTTTTATAAGAATTCCTCCTTGCTGGCGACTGCGATCACACCGCCTTATTCAGTCAGCCTGTTCAATGTGAACCCTGGTGTTTACATCCTCTCTGCTGTGGCAACCGAGAATCACGGGCTTACCGCCACTAATTCCGTCACGGTCACCGTGGATGCCCCGCCTACCGTCGCCATCACATCCCCCGCCAATAACGATGTTTTTGTGGCGCCTACAAACCTCACGCTGCGTGTGTTTGCTTCGGACGATGGGGCGATCAGCGGGGTCACTTATTGGAACGGGACCAACCGTCTGGGACAGGCCTCCTTGGCCCCTTACGACCTGGTTTGGACAAATCTGGGTGCTGGACAATACAGCCTGACGGCGCAGGCGACAGATAATGTGGGCCTAATGACCACGTCGGCTGCTGTTCAATTCACCGTGCTGCCCCCTCCAATTAAACTCATCAGCGCCAACAACAGCCTTGTGGTTTCATGGCCGGATTCAACCTCCACGAATCAGCTTGAATATACCGACAGCCTGACCCCGCCAGTCTCGTGGAGCCCGGCGACTGGAACCCAGGTTACCAGCGGTGGACAAGTGACCGTAACCATAGTTCCCTCCGTCCAACAACGGTTCTACCGGTTGGCACACTAGCGGAACTCGATAACGCCCTTGGCGTTGCGGCCCGCAATCATGTCATCGAGGGCATCGGCCAGGTTTTCGAGGGCATAGGTCCGGGTGATCAGCTCATCCAGCTTGAGCTGGCCCCTGCGGTAATATTCGAAAATCTTCGGAAAATCGCGGCCCGGCACGCAGTTGCCATAGAGAGGTGTTACGTAGGTTTTGTTCCACATAAACCAGGGCATCGGCACCGAGACGGCCTCGTTGATGCCGCTGACCTGCAGGGCCATGCCGCCATTGCGCGCCAGGCGCAGCGGGGCAAAGGCCATCGCGGGCGCCGCGGTCGCTTCGAATGCGTAATCCACGCCGCGCCCGCCTGTCATCGCTTTGACTTTCCGGGTCAGCCCCTCGAATTGAGCATCCAATGAGCCGGCGACCAGGGTGTCTGTTGCGCCAAAGCGCTTGGCCTGGTCGAGCCGGGATTGGCTCAAATCAATAGCCACGATGCGCTCGGCGCCGCTCAAGCGCGCCGCCTGAATAATGTTGAGTCCCACACCGCCGCAGCCGATAACAGCCACTGAACTCCCCGGCACAATCTTGGCCACATTAATTGCGGAGCCAAAACCGGTCATGACACCGCAACCGACGATGCACGCCGAGGTAAAGGGCACATCGGGTGGCAGCAAGGTAACGGCCGGGGCGCGCACCAGGGCCAGGCTCGAGAGGGTCCCGAGATTGAAGGACCGTTCGACCGGTCTTCCGTTCCAAAAGGTTCCTTCCGGATGGGCATGGGCGCTGGATTGTTCCATCACATAAGCGGGTCTGCTCTCTTCGCATAAGACGGCCTCGCCGCGCAGGCATTGGAAACAGGCCCCACAAGGAACCGCCCAATTCAAGACAACGGCATCCCCGGAACGGACATGCCGAACCAAAGGGCCCACGGCCCGGACCACGCCGGCCCCTTCGTGGCCCATCACCAGGGGCCTCTTCCAGTTCAACGACGCGTGGTCTGTGTGGCAAATCCCTGCTGCACGGATTTCGACGAGAACCTCGTCTTGGACAGGGTTTGCCACCTCAATGCTTTCGAGGGTGAAGCGGCCATGACCATCCGCGATGGCTGCCTGAGCGCGCATAATTGCGATTGTGCGATTAAGCCCCCTCCTGGCGGCCTGCGCTCATTTTCTTCAGGTCCTCAGCCAGGAATTGGGTGAGGTCTTTGAACTTTGAGATGTTTTGGGGGTTTATCGCCATCAAAATCTCATGGGCCTCGAGGCAGGCGCGCGTGACCTCTTCGCGGGTGGAAGAGGCCGCTTCCGGGGCCGGGGCCTCGGCGCACTTGGGCAAAGAGCCCTGATTAACCCTAAAGAGGTGAAGAACACCCAGGTTTTCCAGCAACTCCGTAATCCGCGCATTGGGATTCATCAACTCGATTTGCGGGACCGAAGCTTCCTTCGGTCCAGTCCGCATTTTGAGACCGAATCCGGCCAACACACCTAGGAAGGTGCTATCCATCAGCAGGCACTCGGAAAGGTCGAGCACGAAATAATTGTAGCCCTTTTGATGCAGCTCATTGAGCAGCGTCCTGAAATCGATGCTGGAAGAAAAATTTGCCCGGCCCTGAATCTTAATGCAGGCAAAGCGCTCTCCCACCAACACAAGCATTCGGGCTGACGGTGTGCTCATACAAGCCCGCTTCCTGCGACCTGGACCAAGGCCTGTTGCAGCACCAATGATTCATCGAGCCCGCTGGAAACCAACTGTTGGTTGCAGTTCAACAAAACTTCCATTGCCCGCACCAATTCCGCCTGGGTGTAGCGCTTGGTCTGCGGCAGGGCCTTGTACAGCACATACGGATTGATAGACAATGGATTGAGACGCCGGTCCTGCGGCATTTGCTCCGCCGGCACCCGTTCAAGTTGAGCCTTGAAGCGGCCATAATCGACATCGGGCTTCACCCAACCTTCGCGCACCATTTCTTTGAGTAGAAGCATCGCCCGAATTTTCGAGATCAGTCCATAGAGAAGGCCGATCTCCGATTTTTGCGGGTCCAGCTTTACTTCCCACAACTCCTCGTCCAGCCGGCGCAGCAAACGAGGCAAATCCCGGTCGCCCAGGGCGTCACCCAGCGCGAAGGCACGGGCCGTCTTGTTCTGCGTGCAGATGTCCATTACATCTTCTAGTCTGACCTCCTTGCGGTCGCCCACGTACAGCGCCACTTTCTCGATTTCATTATCAAGTTGGCGCGCATTGGGCCCGACCCGGCTGACCAATTCGGCTAGCGCTTCGTCGGAAACCTCCTTGCCACGGCTTCGCAACCCTCGCCTGGCCCAAACCTCCGCCTGCTCGGCCCAGTCCCGATCATCCACAGACCACCCGGCGAAACTCTCGACCTTGCCGATTTTATCGGCGGTTTTATAAAACACTTTCCGTTTGTCAGTTTTCGTGGCGCTGACGAGCAGCCGAACCGATTCCCACGAGAACTCCTTGAGTTCCTGAGCCAGGCTACTGAGGGCTTCGGTCACCGCCTGGGCGGTGGCTGCCCGCTCGTCACCCAGGAAATTGCAATTCTGCAGCCAAATAACTTTGGCGCTTCCGAAAAATGGCAGGGTCTGGATGGATTCCCTCAGGCGGCCAAGGGCCTTCAGGGCCTCGCCGCTATTCGAGACCGTGCCGTTGATGATTTCATGGTCCATTCCTCCCAGTTCCTGAGTCCACTCGAGGTAAATCTCCTTGGCCCGCCGCTTGACGGCAAACTCATCCTCCCCGCAGACCAGCAGGAAAGGAGCGGTATTCCTGGCAACGGCAGCAGGCATGTCCTACTCGGCCTCGGCGCTGCCGCTCTCATTGATGCGGTCGAGCACCTCGCTCATGTCCTCGACCTGCTCGAAGAGCGATGAGGCCACGTAAATCGGCTTCTTCTGCGCTGTCGCCAGGGCCAGGCAATCGCTTGGGCGCGCGTCGATTTCGACGATCTTCCGAGCGAGTTCGTTTTGCTGCTGCAAGATGAGGCGCGCAAAATACGTGGAATTGCGCAATTCGGTAATGACGACCCGCTCGACATTGATGCTGAAGCCCTTAAAGATGCTTTGAATGAGGTCATGCGTCAGAGGGCGCTCTTTGGGGGTTTCCCGCAGAAACATGCCGATGATGGCGCCCATGTTCGGCTCGACGTTAATGACGAATACCTTTTCGTCATTGCCCACAAACAGCGCGCACCCGCTGTTCGCCGGCAGGATTCCGCGTATTTGAACCGGCACAACATCGTTCTTCATACCCACAGTTTATTGCGCAAATCTGAAAAAACAAGTCCCGCGCCTGCAGGCCCGCAAGCAATCAATTTGGAATCGTAGAGCACCTGCGACCGTCTCCATTCTGCATCGGCTTGAACGCGTTTTGCCTTTATCTGCTCGAGATTTGCGGCGGCGCTCATTTCCCCGGCGGCGGCCTGCTCGAGCTGCGCCTTGGCCACGGCGAGGTCGGCTCCATAGACTGAGTCGTCTATTTTTGCCAACACCGCTCCTTGCTCGACTACCGAGCCGTAATCAACCGGTTTGCCTTCCGTGTCGGTTCCGAAGGACTGGATGCGGCCAGCCACCTGCGCTCCGACGTCCACTACTTCCATCG
>DASYZB010000120.1 GCA_035946615.1 Verrucomicrobiia bacterium | reverse complement strand
CAAATTGCACCTGGTTGCACCAAATTGCAGCTAATTGCGCCAAATTGCAGTTCGACCTGTTACTCGACAAAAATGCGCCAACCCTTGCCCGGCTCCTCCCTTCGGCGACTGTTGCGCCAGCCGCGAACTCCCTCTCCTCCTTCTTGGAGGAGAGGGCCGGGGAGAGGAGGCCCTTTACCTTTCCTCCATTGGGGGGCTGCGGTTTTGGAACCTAAAATCGCTTCCTGCCGCATCCAACCAAATCTGACTAAATCTGACTAATTTTTTCACTCATATGAACCCGGGGAACCCAGGTCTTGACGCTCCTCCCCTCCGGGTTCATTTGCACTCTGATTGGCCCGGCCTGAACAGTGGCGGCAAGCCGATGCTTCTCCCTCCCCCTTCCGAAGGGGCGGGGACGATTGCGGCAATTTCTCTCCGCTTTCCCAAGTGGATGATTTCCTTGGCCGATTTGGGCGGGCTCTGATAAGTAACAGGGTCGAATCCGTGCAGATAACGTGAGCCTTTAGCCCCTATTGCTGATGTTTATCGTGATGATCGCATCGGAATGCGCGCCTGCTGCCAAAGTCGGCGGCTTGGCGGACGTCGTCCATGGGTTGTCGAAAGAACTGGCCATCCGCGGCCACGCGGTGGAAATTATCCTGCCCAAATATGACTGCATGCGTTATGACCGCATCGCCGGGCTGACCAGGACTTACAGTGATCTGTGGGTGCCCTATTACAACCAGTGGGTGCATTGCGATGTGTATTTTGGTTGGGTGGACGGGTTGAAATGCTTCTTCATCGAGCCCCATTCGGACCGCAGTTTCTTCCATCGGGGGGTCTTTTATGGACACCAGGACGACGGCGAGCGGTTCGCCTTTTTCTGCCGGGCGGCGATGGAGTTCCTGCTCAAATCGAACAAGCATCCGGAGGTCATCCACTGCCACGACTGGCAGACGGCCCTGGCGCCGGTGCTGTTGTATGAAATATATCAACACCTGGGGATGCGCCACCCGCGCGCCTGCTTTACACTGCATAACGTGGGACACCAGGGAATCCATGGGGAACAACTGCTCCGAGAAGTCGGGTTGAATCCGGCCGTTCTCATGACATACGACCGGCTGCTGGACGATTACAGGCGCGGAGCGGTCAATGCGATGAAGGGCGGCATCGTCTATTCCAATTTTGTAACCACCGTCTCGCCCAGGTATGCGTGGGAAATCCGCAGCAGCCCGCTGGGAATGGGGTTGCAACGGATATTGGGGGCGCATCATCAGAAGTTTGGCGGCGTCCTGAACGGGGTGGATTACGGTGTCTGGAACCCGGAGGTCGATTCGCATATTGCCAGGTGTTATGGACTTGGCTCACTGCACGATAAGTACATCAATAAGGAAACACTGAGGAATCGTTTATGGCTGCGCCAGGGGATGAAGCCGCTGGTGTCCTTCGTGGGTCGGTTGGACCGCCAGAAAGGCGTGGACCTGATTCTGCAAGCCGTCCCTTACTGCCTCGAGAGGGGTTGCCAGTTTGTGCTCCTGGGGGCAAGTTTGCAGGGAGATATCAATACCGCCTTCTGGAACCTGAAACGGCGGTTCAATGATCACCCGGACTGCCACCTGGAAATTGGTTACAATGAGGAATTGGCTCATCTCATCTACGCGGGCTCGGACATGATACTGGTGCCCAGTGAATATGAACCGTGCGGGCTGACGCAGCTCATCGCCCTTAAGTACGGCACTGTGCCGGTGGTCAGGAACACCGGCGGCCTGGCCGATACGGTCTTCGACGCCAATTACGCCCCCAAGCCGTATCCTGAGCGGAATGGTTACGTGTTCAACGATTACAATTGGCAGGGCCTGGAATCGGCCCTCCAGCGGGCGATCGGGATGTGGAACCATTATCCTCAGCATTTCCGCGAGTTGATGGTCAACGGTATGCGGTGCGATTATTCCTGGAATCATCCGGGCCAGAACTATCTGAGTATTTACAATTATATTAAGGCTGCATAGTGAACCAGGCGGAGCATGACAATAAAGTGACCAGCCAAACCGTCACGACTCGAGACGGCTTGAAATTGGTCGCCCAAACCCGCCGGTCCGAAACGGACGTGGAAGTTACCCTGCAAGCGCCGGCGGCGAGCGGCTTGGTGTTGCATTGGGGACTGAGGCGTCCCAAGGCGGAGGGCTGGCACGCGCCGCCGCAGCCGGCTTGGCCGCCCGGGACGGTGCAGGCCGGTGAAGGCGCGGTCCAGACACCCTTCCCCAACAGCAACGGCCAGGCCCAGTTGGTCATCCGCCTGGGCCCGGCCAAGGATTATGACGCGCTGGAGTTTGTTCTCTTTTTTCCTAAGGACGGGCGCTGGGACAACAACAACGGGCGCAATTACCAGATTCTTCTGGCTGAGCCGGCGCGCCCATCCGCCAGCGGCCCGGGAGGGACCCAGCACGCCGACATCGCCGAGGAGATCATTCGGGCCGAGAGGGCTCACAATTCCTGGACTCTGATGCATCGGTTTAACCTATGCTATGATTTGATCGAGCGGGTGCGCGCCAGCGTCGATGGCCTGGCGCTCATTTACGTTTATCTGCGGTTCTCGGCCATCCGCCAGTTGACCTGGCAGCGGAATTACAACACGAAGCCCAGGGAATTAGCTCACGCCCAGGAGCGTCTCACCCAGAAGCTCAGCGAGATTTACCGGGCTGAGCCTGGCAGCCGGCCACTGATGCGAATGACCCTGGCCACGGTGGGGCGCGGTGGGGAAGGCCAGCGAATCCGTGATGAGGTCCTCAACATTATGCACCGCCACCATATCAAGGAGGTGAGCGGCCATTTCCTGGAAGAGTGGCATCAGAAATTACACAACAACACCACCCCCGATGACCTGGTGATTTGTGAGGCCTACCTGGCGTTTCTGCGAAACAACGGCAACCTGGATTCGTTCTATAAGACCTTGGAGGCAGGCGGGGTCACACGCCGGCGCCTCGAGAGTTTCGAACGGCCAATCCGGAGCCATCCAGATTTTGTGCCGCACTTGAAGGAGGGATTGATTCATGATTTCGAGAATTTCCTCAGAATCCTTAAGGCCAGCCACTCGGGCACGGACCTCGAGACGGCCATCAACGCGGCGCGAAGCCAGGTGGACGCTGGTTTGCAGGGATTGCTGGACCACGCCTGGAAGCGCCGCAATGACCCCCCGGAAGCGCTTGTGGACCTGGTGCGCCAGACTACCGAGGCCCGCCGCCGGTTATCGAGCCTGTTCAGCCGGCAGCAAGGCCTGCGCGAATTGCTTTATCTTGATCTCGCCCTGGAACAGTTGCTGCGCGCCGCTGTCGAACGGAATATTCATTTGCGGCTCAGTGGGGACCAGTTGATTGACCTCATCACCGGGGTCTTGGAGAATGTGACCCTTTCCTTTGAAGAGCCGGAGCTGGCCGCCTGCTCGAGGCACTGGCAGCGGCTGCAATCTCTACCGCGATTGGGCGCGCAGTGGTCGCTTCACGCCAAGTCGGTGGTGGACCGTGCCGCGCGCGCTCTGAGCAGTTGGACCGATCACCTCTACCAACTGCTCCAGCCCAAAGCGGAGCTGCTCGGGCAAGGTTTTCAGGCACAGCCCTGGGCAATTACCCAGTTCAGCGAAGAGGTGGTGCGGGGCAGCAGCTTGGGGTTTGTGCTGGCGGCCCTGCTGCGCTCCATCGATCCATTGCTGCGCCAGGCGGCGCACATCGGCAACTGGCAGACCATCAGCCGCGGCACCGCCGCAGGTCAGGTCGAGGTCGTGGACGCCTTGCGCTCAATCCAGGGGAAGCGTTTTGAAACACCCAGGGTGGTGGTGGCTCAGAAGGTCACGGGCGAAGAGGAAATTCCCGAAGGTGTGACCGCCGTCTTGGTTCCTGATGTTGTGGATATCGTTTCCCACGTGGCGGTGCGCGCCAGGAACGCCGGGGTTCTTTTAGCCTCCTGCTATGACGCTGAATTGTTGGAGCATCTGAAATCTCTGCGGGGACGGCATGTCCAACTGGAAGTCAGCCCGGCTGGGGAGGTGATCGCCAACGAAAACCCCGAGTCCCCCGCCAAGAGCCCGCAGCGCCGGGCGCCGCGTCTGTCGGTTGCAGCGCGCTCCTTCACGAAATATGCCGTTCCGCTGGCAGGTTTCGACGAGAAATTGGTAGGAGGCAAGGCCGGCCGCCAGGCAGCGCTTCGCGGGCGTCTGCCGGAATGGATCCGTCTGCCGGCTTCGGCGGCGCTTCCGTTTGGTGTTTTTGAAAAAGTGCTTGGGCTCAAACAGAACGCAGAAGCTGCCAAACGCTACGCGGAGTTGGTTGGGCAGACCGCCAGTGGCGGCACGGAGCCACTGGCCGCGCTGCGGGAAACGGTGCTTTCGTTGGCCGCGCCCGAAGAGCTCAAGGAGGCCTTGCGCGAGGCCATGAAACAAGCCGGCCTCGGGTGGCCTGAAGACTGGGACACGGCGTGGAAGCGGATCAAACAAGTCTGGGCCTCGAAATGGAACGAGCGGGCCTTTCTAAGCCGTCAGCGTGTAGGGCTTGCCCACAACGCTTTGTACATGGCGGTGCTGATTCAGGAGGTCGTCCCGGCCAACTACGCCTTTGTGCTCCACACGGTTAATCCGGCCAATGGCAACCGCGACGAACTTTTCGGCGAAGTGGTGCTGGGCCTGGGAGAAACGCTCGTGGGCAATTACCCTGGCCGAGCGTTGAGCTTTGTGTGCGGCAAGCCTGGCGGGAAGCAATCACTCCTTTCCTTTCCCGGCAAAAGTATCGGCCTTTACGGAGATGGCTTGATTTTTCGGTCCGATTCAAACGGTGAGGACCTGGCCGGTTACTCCGGGGCCGGTCTTTACGATAGCGTCTTGCTGAAAATTCCCCGGCAAGTGGAGTTGGATTATACCCAGGAGCCTTTGGTGTGGGATGAACCTTTCCGCCAAAAGCTGCTCGGCACTCTTGCGCGAGTCGGCCTGGAGGTCGAGCGGGTCAGCGGTTCGCCCCAGGACATCGAGGGAGCCATTGCCGGGGACAACTACTATCTGGTTCAAACCCGGCCACAAGTCGGGCTGGAATGAGGCTGCATGATAGCCATCGGCAACCAGACCACCTGCTGGGCGCCCCCTCTTGAGCCGTTCGATTACGCGCTCGGCCAGGGATTCGACGCCTTCGAATGGTTCCCGGACAAAAAGCCCGGAGTGGGCTGGGATGAGAGCGACCTGAACGCCAACGCCCGACAGCGCATCCGGGCGGCGGGCCGCACCGGTCGCATACGGTTTTCAGTGCACGCGCGGTGGCAGGCGGATTTGCTGGCGTCAGATTCCTTTCCTTTGGTCTGGAAGGACCTGGAACTTGCCCGTGACCTGGACGCCGCGCTCCTCAATGTGCACTTGTCTCATGAACAAGGGTTGGCGGCTTTTGTGGAAGCCCTCCGGCCGCTGATGCAGCGGACCGCCGAGGTTGGATTGCAACTGGCCATTGAGAACACCCCGGATCATTCGCCAGAACAATTCAACGAGCTTTTCAGCCGTCTGCGCGCGTTGGAACCTCTGAGCATCGGCCATGTCGGGATGTGCCTCGACGTGGGCCACACCAACCTTTGCGCAGCCACTCGCAACGATTACCTGCGGTTCTGTGACCGTCTCGATAATCAGGTGCCAATCATTCATCTTCATCTCCATGAGAATTGGGGCGATGCGGACACGCATCTGCCGTTCTTCACGGGCCCGGCCTCACGCGATGACTCCGGCGTCCGCGGCCTGCTGGCCCGCCTCAAACAAAGGAACTTCTCCGGCGCGGCTATCCTCGAGCAGTGGCCCCATCCGCCTTCTTTGCTCAACGATGCGCGGGACCGGCTGCTCGAGTTATGGAAATCCGGGGCCGCCGGCACAACGGGCAACGCCAGCGCCGTTGGGACCTCCCGCCCAGGCGCCGCCTCGCCGGTCCCAAAAAAGAAAGAAATGCCTCGCGCGTCTCAGGGAGATATTGCAGGCGAACTGGCGGAAGGGGACCGGCGTTGCCGGAGTTGGCGCGAGAAGCTGGATTTTGTTCGGGGCATCCTTGCGCGTGAAGACCCACCGCTGAGGGCTGACCAACTGATTGACGTGGCTATCTACCTGCAATTCCTGGGCACAGGCCAGATCGCCTGCACTGAGGACGGACGGCACTTCCGGCCCGAGCATCATGCGCGCATCGCCTCGCAAATCCAGGAGCGGCTGGCGCGGTTGAAGACCTCCAACAACGCGCTCATCGTCCGCAAGATTTATCCCTGGCTGCCTTCCTCGTCGCCGGCCTTTCAGCGCCCGGAGCCTTTGACGCGGATTCGCGATATCGCCCACCGGAATGATATCGATAGCGACCTGAAACGCGAGATTAAGACCAGCCTGCAAAACAAACTCCATCGGTGCGCCGGGCCCGAGGACCTGGCCGCCTCATCCGCGCTGCTCGAGCGGATTACGGCGGCGGACTCGGCGTATTCGCCCGCTTTTGTCGAACAATTCAAAATCTTCCATAAGGAATTGAAAGAGTTCTTCAACGCGCAGTCACTCGATGAGCGCCTGAGAGCGCTGGCTCCTTCCGTAGATGCCAGGCAAGCTGATTTGATTGGGTCGTTCCTGCGCGAAAAGGCCGGCACTGTTTTGGTCGAACAGCTCGCCGCTCTGCGGACCCTCACCGCCCTGCGCCAGGGTTTTGCTGATACCGAATCAAAGGCACAGCAAAACAACCAAGAGCGCCTGCTGGCAGACATCGCTTTGGAGGACTTTGCGTTCGTGCTGCTGAGCCAAATCATCAACGCTTGCGAAAGCGCAACCCCCGAGAGGGCCTGGGAGTGCCGGATAGAGACCTTGCTGCTGGCGCTCAAGAATCTCGTCCTGACCGGCGTGGACCCCCCGGAGGCAAACGCCTTGGTGGCCGAATTCGAGGCCTGGGGAAAGGTCTCTGCTTCGGCGGAGCGCGATGAGCTTCTCAGAATGAAGGCCACACTGCTCCGCTGCCGCCGCTTGGCGGAGGACTTCGGCGCCCGAACAATCGCCCTGTTCTCCGCGCGGGCTGAGAAACTGGGCCACGCCTTGGGGGTCGCTGAGCATGCGCTCCGCGTGTTTTGCGAGTCCGATATCCGGGCCCATGTCATTTTCCAGGTCTCGAAACTGGCAACGAGCCTGTTGCGCCGGCTTCGCCAACGGCTTGGGTTGGCGGGATGGGATGTGCTGGTCGGGGGCCGGGCTATAGGCCGGGTCAAAACAGCAGACTCGCTTGCTCAATTGAACGGTGAGCTGAAGGAACCAATAGTGGTTCTTTTAAAGAAGGCGGCAGGCGACGAGGAGGTTCCGAAAAATGTCGTGGGCATCGTTTTGGCTCATGAGCTGCCGCACCTGTCGCACCTGGGTGTGCGGTCTCGGCAAGCAACGGTGGTTTTCGCCGCGTGTGAGGAGCTTGCGGAATTCGAGCGCCTGCAACGCTTCGAGGGGCAAACGATTTCTTTTGTGGCTCGTCCCGACAGGGTCGCGTGGGAAAGCGCGGCGGAGCCTCCCTCGCCGGCCAGCGAGTCACACCGGCCTGCTCCCCCAATTCCCGCGGTGCGCCTGAACCTGGAAAGCGCCTGGATTCCGCTCGAAAACGCGGTGGTCGAGACGGGCGGCGGCAAAGCGGCAGGCATGCGCCGGTTGGCCGAGCTGGCGCGCCTGGAAGGGGCGGGATTCAGCACACCGCCTGGGTTCGTCGTGCCGTTTGGCGTCATGGAGGCGGAGTTGGCAGCGGCGCCCCAGGTGGCGACTGAGTATCGGCACTGGGTAACGCGGCTGGACGGATTGGCTTCCGGGAAGTTCAAGGCCGCAACGCAACACCTGCGGGATTTGGTTCAACGGCTTGGAATGCCCGATGCCATCGCCAGGCAGGCGGCACAACGGTTTTCAAAAAACAGCCGCCTTATCGTTCGCTCCAGCGCCAACTGTGAGGATTTGCAGGCGCTCTCCGGAGCCGGCCTTTACGATTCTGTCCCGAATGTGGCGCCGGCGGATATAGCGTCCGCCATACGGACGGTTTGGGCCTCTCTGTGGAGCCAGCGCGCCGCATTAAGCCGCAAGCAGGCGGGCGTCTCCCACGAGCAAGTCCATATGGCGGTGCTGATTCAGGAAATGCTCTTTCCAGACCTCGCTTTCGTTCTGCACACAGTCAACCCTGTTACCCACCGTGTACAGGAGGTCTATGCTGAGATTGTTGTCGGGTTGGGAGAAACCCTGGTCTCGGCAGCGACCCGCGGAAGTCCCTATCGAATGGTCTGCGATAAAGAATCCCTTGCAACAACCATGCTGGCATTTGCCAACTTCAGCCAGGCATCCCGGCCCGAGCCGGCGGGCGGTTTGCGGCGAGAAACCGTAGATTACTCAAGAATTGAGCTGAGCTGCCACTCGATCGCGCGACAAGGCCTGGGGCGGCGCCTGGGGGCTGTTGGCCGTTTCGTCGAGGAGGCCTTGCAACAACCGCAGGATATTGAGGGCCTCGTGTTGAACGGCCAGATTTTCCTGGTGCAGACGCGCCCGCAGCAGGGCCTGCACGGCCCAAACAAGCCATGAGCATTTTGGCTCAATCCAAAGTCAGGACCTTAGGTCTGTTTGAAAAGAGAATTGAGGGTGACGATTGCCTGATGGAACTTGCTCGCCTCCGGTTTCAGGAAGCCGGCATGGGCGCCGAAATGCACGCCGACACGCCGGAACATCTGGTGCACGTGATGGGCTTCCGCCCATGGGAAGACGCTCCCGTTGTTGTGCATCTGGCCCGCGGCTTCAATCTGGCCGAGGAGCCAAGCCGAAAGCGAATCTCGGATTTTGCGGCGCGTTTTGCCGGACAGGTTTACGGACTGGTGCTCCATGACCATGCGACCATGTCGATACGAAAGAAGGATTATATCGCCGCAGCGTGGAAGATGGATGACCAGCTCGAGAAGACCAGCCAATGCCCAATGCTCTTCATTGAATATGCCGCGGGACTCGATCCGGATGATTTCGCCCGTTTTTTTTCGGCTATCCCTGATCTGGACCGCATTAGCGCCTGCATCGACATCGGCCATGTGGGCATTCGCGAGGCCCGGGCGGCTTATGCCCGAAGCCACGGAGGCGAAGATATCTGCGCCCTAAAGGCGCAGAGCGCCCGGTTGCCGGCAGTCATGGCCGATGTGCAAGACGCCGTCAGTTCCGGGGCTGTCGCAGTCCTGGATTTAGTGCAGAGAATCGCGGCTTTGAAAAAGCCCGTCCATTTCCATTTGCACGACGGCCATCCTCTTTCGACTTTCAGTCCCTTTGGCGTTTCTGATCACCTGAGTTTCTTGACTGAGATTCCCCTGTCTTTCGAATATGGCGGACGCCGGGCAGTGGCCCCGATGTTCGGGCCCGCGGGCCTCTCGAAGCTCGTAACCCGCGCGGTCGAATTGATGGGGCCACGGCGCACATCGTTCACGCTCGAAATCCATCCCACAGGCGAGCGCCTGCCGCTAGACCAGGCCGCTTCGCTCTTCGAGCATTGGTCTGATAAGGCCAATGCTGAGAAGATGAACCATTGGCTCGCGGTGCTCACCAGGAATCATCAATTATTGCGCCAGGCCATCGAGGCGGCCTCGCGTTTCCTTTTACTGATTCTGGCGCTTTGTGTCGCAGGCACACCGGCCTGGGCCCAGGTGAACGTGCCTTCTCATGGGGATTTTAAAGGCCCTGGGGCGAATACGGGCTCGGCGGTGGGACAGACGCAGGCGCCCGACGCTGTGTTACCATCCGGCATCAGCCTGAATTGGGACGTGACAAGCGTCAAAACCGTGAACGCAAAGCGGGCACAGGTTTCGTTGAATGGCATCTGGCGCTTCATTCCCGCAACCCAAGGAACCGCGCCGCCGCCAAAGACCGGGTGGGCGTATATCAAGGTGCCGGGGAGTTGGCAAACTTCCCGGGGCAGGGCATCCGATTTCGTGGCGCTTGGTGGCGGCCCACAGTGGGAAGCCTATGACGGAGCGCAGGTGGTGCGGGCCTGGTACGAGCGCCGGGTGAGAATCCCGGCGGACTGGGGAAGCCGCCCGATGAGCCTGCGCTTCGACCGCGTATGCACGGACGCCATTGTCTATGTCAACGGCAAGGAATGTGGAAGAGTGCCGTGGCCCTGGGGTTCGGTGGACATTACGTCAGTGGTAAGGGCCGGAGAAGAGGCGGATATTCGTGTGCTGGTGGCAGCCATCGCGGATGCGGACCAAGTGGGGAGCTTCTGGCAGAATGCCTTGAGCAGCACCGTCACCTTTTCATCCGCTTCTCTAAAGTCCCGTGGCCTGACCGGCAACGTCTTTTTGGAAAGCCGTTCCTCGGAAGGCCACGTAAACGATGTTTTCGTGCGCACTTCAACTCGGAATAAGGACATCTCCCTTGATGTGGAGTTGACCGGTGTTCAGCAGGCGGGCCAGGTGCGGTTCGTCGCGGACATGCTCAACGAAAAAGGCGAGGTCGAGAAGAGTTTCACGGCGGACGCGGTGGCGGTTGCCAAGGAAACGCAGAGTTTTTCCCTCGCGTGGCCCTGGGCCAACCCGCGCCGATGGGACGTCGGCCAGCCCAATCTCTATACCCTGCGGCTGAAAGTCACGGGCCCCGGCCTGGACGACGAGTATAACCAGGAATTCGGTTTCCGGGAGTTCTGGGTCGAAGGACGCAAGCTCTTCCTCAATGGCACGGAAATCCACTTGCGCCAGCAATGCTTCTACTCGGGACCGCACCCGCAGGTCGGCGACACCATTTCGGAGTTCGGGGATGAGCGTGTGGACACACGCGGCGATGCCTCCGACGCGGGGCGAGCACTTGACCGCGCCGATCAGGCGGGATACCTGGCGGCCGTGTACATCCTGGACGCCAACAAGTACATGATGAATCGCGGCGGCGGCCCTGTCTGGGAGAAGAATCAGCAACGGGCTTTGGACCGAGCCGGCCTCTGGATACGCCACTACCGCAACCATCCCTCTGCTGTGATGTGGATAGCCGGCATGAACTTCTTCAACAGCGCCGTGGACGCGGACCCGCGCCATGTGGGCCGCCGCGGTTGGGATGAGAGCAACACGCGCTGGCAGCGTCTGGTGGTCGTCGCCAAAGAGATGTTCGATGGACTTAGAAAACTGGACCCGACCCGTGCCTATTACAGCCATGCAGGGGCCTATACGGGAGACATTTACACGATGAACTGCTACCTGGACCTCTTACCGCTCCAGGAACGCGAGGAGTGGCTCAGCGCATGGTCCCAAAGCGGTGAGATGCCGGTTTCCATGGTCGAGTTCGGCACCCCGATGGACTGTACGTTCCGGCGCGGACGCGAAGGGTTCACCCGCAACATCACGAGCGAACCATTGTTGACAGAATTCGCTGCCATCTATTTTGGCGCGCAGGCCTATGCTGCGGAGGAACCAAAATATCGGCAGTATCTTCACGGCCTGTTTCGCAGCGGGATGCTCTACGAGAGTTCCGAGAACCACCTGGATGAGTATGCCAACAACCACAGAATCCAGCAGCTTTTCCGTATCAATACGTGGCGTAGCTGGCGGACCGCGGGGCTGCCGGGTGGCCTGCGCGCCTGGTCCTGGATGCAGGACGCGCTCAAGGAGATCAACGGTCCGACCCTGGCGTGGATCGCCGGCCCCGGTCTTTCTCCCTCAGCAGGCGACCACCGCAAATTCATTTCAAACCCGGAAAACCTGCTTGAGGCGACGCCTGAAAGAGCGGGGGCGTACACGGCAAAGGACCACCACTTCAGCCCAGGCCAGAACATCGAGAAGCAGATCGTCCTGATCAACGATACCCGCCAGCCCCAGAATTTCACAGCAGCCTGGAACGCCACGCTCGGCGGAAAGTTAGTCGGGAAGGGTCAGATGGAAGGCAGCCTGGCGGTTTCCGAGATTCGGTTCATTCCTTTCCATGTCATCGCGCCCGCTGAGCAAGCCGGCGGCAAGACCGATGGCCTGATTACGCTTGCCGCAACTATCGGCCAGTCCCAGCACCAGGATAGTTTTGAGTTTCGTGTCTTTGGCAAGGACAAGCCGGGCCGCGGTCAGATCGCTATTGTGGATTCGAACGGCATGACCAGCAAGATGCTGGCGAGCCTGGGCTATCGCACCCGTTCCTGGAAAGGCGCGTCTGCCCCACGTCTGGTGGTCATCGGGCGCAATACCTTGAAGAACGACCCGGCAGCGGCCGCCCGGTTGGAGTCTTATGTGCGGGCTGGAGGTCGGGCTCTGATCTGTGCCCAAGACCCCGACTGGCTAACGCGCGCGCTCGGGTGGCGCGTGTGCCCAAAGGTGACACGGCGCGTCTTCCCCGTCCCTTCCGCTATTCTGCATACGCCCTTGTCCTCCCTGGATTCGGAAGACCTCCGCGACTGGACCGGCAGCAGCGCGTTGATTGAGGCCTACCCTGAATATGTGGGAAATTACCTCAGAGGAAATGAAGGAAACCAGCCCTACGCGGGGTGGCACTGGAGCAACCGCGGCGGAGTCACCAGCGCGGCCATCGAGAAGCCCCACCGTAGCGGCTGGCGCCCTTTGCTGGAGTGCGAATTCGACCTGGCCTACACGCCGCTCATGGAGTTGGACTACGGCCAGGGCCGGGTGATCGTCTGTACCTTGGACCTGGAAGACCACGTGCTCGAGGACCCCGCGACGCGGCGCATGGCCGGGCGCATCGTTGATTACGCGCTTCATTCCCCCCTTTCTCCACAGGTGAGCAAGGTCGTTTATCTCGGCGGCCCATCGGGCGCGGCATGGCTGGACAAAACCGGGGTGAGTTACCAGCAGTCCGCTACGCTGGACACCAGCGCCGGCCTGCTGCTCATCGGCCCGGATGCGGCCCTCGACACGGCAGCGCTCACCGCCTACTTGGAACAAGGCGGCAAGGCCTTCTTTTTGCCGCGCTCGCAGGCAAACGGCTGGCTCGGCGCCACCCTCAAACCGGCTGCACCCCTTTTCGCCGGATCCCTGTCGCCACCGGAGTGGCCTGAAGCTCGAGGCCTCAGCGCGTCGGACCTTCGCTGGCGTTGTTACCTGGACACTCCTCACTGGTTGTTGAGCGCAGGGGCCGAGTTCGGTGCGGACGGCCTGATTGGCCGCAAAAAGCTCGGAAAGGGCGTGGCTGTCTTCTGCCAGGTGGACCCGGATTGCTTCCATGCGGATGAGAAGACCTATTTGCGCTACACCCGGTGGCGGTCCACCCGTGCCGTGGCCCAGCTCCTGGCCAACTTGGGCGCAAGTTTTCCAGTGGACAGCCGGATATTCCATCCCCTCGCCTTTACGGGCGAGTTGGGCTTCTCCGTGGCTCCGGACGGCGATCGGTCGGGGCGCCAATCTACGGGGCCGCGAGCTGGAGTGGAAAACTCGCTGAGTTCCCACCCCGAGGCCCCACAGCCTCTCACGTCTTATTGTCCCGATTACCGCACTGACTTCGATATGGGAGATAATCCATACCGCTATTATCGGTGGTAGCCCGAGGCAAACGTGAATTGGAGTGTCACCCGTTCTTCATTTTGTCGATGGCCTCCTGGTTCTCAGCCAGGTGGGTGGCGGCGTTCGGGGAATCGGTGATGTGAACGATCCGGCCATCCAATCCAATGAGGAAGCTTACCCTCCGGGCCATGTTTCGACCGGTCATGCGCACGCCGTAGGCATCGGCAATCTTGCCCTCCGTATCCGCCAGCAACGGAAAGTTCAAATTGTATTTGGAGATGAATTTCTGATGGCTTGCAGACGAGTCAAAACTCACGCCCACAACCTCAACGTTTTCTTTCTTGAGGTCCGTAATACGGTCGCGGAACCCGCAAGCTTCCTTGGTGCAGCCGGGGGTGTCGTCCTTGGGATAAAAATACAGCAGCACGATTTTTTTCCCCACCACGCCGGAAAGCTTCCAGCCGTTGCCGTCCTGTTCTGTTCCCTGGATGAGTGGGGCTTTCTCGCCGACTTTGGGCATATCGCCGGCCTGGGCCTGGCCGAGGGCAACGGCCAGGAAGGCGGCGGCCAAGGCGAGTAATGAGATTGCTTTCATATGAATATCAGGCTTACTTGTGCCAGTTTTCACCTAATCCAACTGCTGGCGGTTGTCAAACGGCGTTGCCATCCCAAAACCTCGCTTAAAAAATTTCTTAAAGAGCAAACTATGCGGAAGAACCACTACGTGCCTTACAGCCGTTTTTCGTCTGCGTCGATGAAATCGACGAAACTCTGAATGTCGGTCCGATGCGCCAGGCCGGCCTGTTCTTTGCGCATCTTGAGGCGCGCCTGCATCTCGGGATCGTCCTTTTTGGGGTAGTTTAACAATCGTTCGCGGAGAGCGGCCTTGACCGATTCAGGCTTGTTCGCGTTCTTGAGCGCCCAGTCGCACACTTGGCCGTCGGTAATCGAGTTGCGCACCACATCCAGAAAAAGCTTCGCATCGACGCCTGCAGCTTCGAGCCACCGACCATCAAACCCTTTGCAGAAATTGGGCTGGTAATCCGGATGGAGTTTTCCGGCGAAATGCAGGCGGATTTTGTCAATAAAGCGCGGCAGATGCATCCAGCCGCACATGGTCTCTCGCGGGCTCCGGGGATAAATGATGTCGCTCATGCGGCAGATGATTGACGCCCGGGGTTTTGCTGTCAACTTTGCGGTGATATGTCATTGGGCAGGGGTTGGCGCCATGCCGGTTTGAGGTTCTGCCGCAGGGGCAGTTTTCGCTTTAAAGCCCAATTTCATCAAGGTGACGTAGAAGACCGGGGTCAGGAACAAGCCAAACAGGGTCACCCCGATCATGCCGCTGAATACTGCAATGCCCATCGCCTGGCGCATCTCGGCGCCGGCCCCGCGCGATTTGACGAGCGGGAACACTCCGGCGATGAAGGCGATTGAGGTCATTAGGATTGGCCGCAGCCGCAACCGGCTGGCCTCGATGGCGGCCTGGACTGAAGAGAGGCCCTGGTCTTGTTTGTGTTTGGCGAACTCGACGATGAGAATCGCATTCTTGCAAGCGAGCCCGACAAGCACAATCAGGCCGATTTGGGTGAATATATTGTTATCGCTGCCTTTGAGCCAAACGCCCGCAATGGCAAAGAGCAAACACATGGGGACGATGAGAATAATGGCCAGCGGCAGGCGGAGGCTCTCGTACTGCGCGGCGAGCACCAGGAACACCAGCAGGATGCACAGCGGATAAACATAAATGGCGGTGTTGCCGGCCAGAATCCGCTGATAGGTTAGCTCGGTCCACTCGAAGGCCATGCCTTTGGGCAGCGTGTCTGCGGCGATTTTGGAGATGAGCGCTTCGGCCTGGCCCGAGCTGAAGCCGGGGGCGGGCCCGCCGTTGATTTCCGCCGCCGGGTAGCCGTTGTATCGCATGGCGCGCGCCGGTCCGTGTGTTTCACTCACTCGAACCAACGTCCCGAGCGGCACCATCTGGCCTTTGTCATTGCGGGTCTTGAGCCTCGTAATTTGTTCCGGACGCTCCCGGAACCGGGCGTCGGATTGGGCGATGACTTTGTAAGTGCGTCCGAAGCGGTTGAAATCGTTAATATAAAGCGAGCCGAGATAAACCTGCATGGTTTCGAAGAGATTTTGAAGCGGGACGCCTTGCTGTTTGGCCTTAATACGGTCGATGTCGGCGTCGAGTTGGGGCACGTTGACGGTGAATGTCGAGAAGACGCTGGCAAGCCCCTGAGTCTGATAGCTCTTGCCGACAATGTTCTGAACATTTTGATAAAGGGCATCGTAGCCCAGGTCGGCCCGATCCTCGATGTAGAGCTTGAAGCCGCCGATGGTGCCAAGGCCCATAACGGGCGGGGGCGGGACCGTCAGGACGAAAGCATCCTGGATTGAAGCGAACTTCTGGTTCAGCGCGGCGGCGATGGCCGGGCCGCTAAGGTTCGGGGCGCGGCGCTCCTCGAAGGGTTTCAGCGTGAAGAAGACAATGCCCGCATCGGGCGCGACGCTGAACCCGCTGATACTCAGCCCTGGAAACGCGACCGCGCTTTCCACGCCCGGTTGTTTGAGCCCGATGTCCGACATCCGCCGAATGACCGACTCGGTCCGGTCGAGGGAGGCGGCCTCGGGCAATTGCGCGAAAGCGATTAGGTACTGCTTGTCCTGCGTTGGCACGAAGCCGGTGGGGACCTGGTTGAAACTCCAACCGGTGAGCAGGACCAGGCCGCCATAGACCACAAGAGCCACCATGCTTTTGCGCAGCACCGCCCCAACGCCAGCGGAGTATTGGTTTCCCGACCAGGCAAACACCCGGTTAAACGGACCGAAGAACCAGCCAAGCGCTTTGTCCATGAGCCGGGCGAAGCGGTCCTTTGGCGCCCCGTGCGCTTTGAGCAGGACTGCGCACAAGGCCGGCGAGAGCGTCAGTGAGTTGAATGCGGAGATAACGGTCGAAATGGCGATGGTGATGGCAAACTGTTTGTAAAACTGCCCGGTCAGGCCGCTGATGAAGGCCGTGGGCACAAACACAGCGCACAACACCAGCGCCGTGGCGATAATGGGGCTGGTCACCTCGCTCATGGCGCGCCGGGCTGCATCCGGCGGACTCAAACCCAGGGCAATGTTGCGCTCGACGTTTTCAACAACCACGATCGCGTCGTCCACGACAATTCCAATCGCCAGCACCAGTCCGAAAAGCGAGAGGTTGTTGATGGAGAATCCCAGTGCCAGCATGACAGCAAAAGTGCCAATCAACGAAACGGGCACGGCAGCCAAGGGGATAATTGACGCACGCCATGTCTGGAGGAAAAGAATGACTACAATGACGACCAGCAGGACGGCTTCCAAGAGCGTGTGCACCACCGCCTCGATGGAATGGCGCACGAAGACCGTTGGGTCGTACACCACGGCATAATCGAGGCCGGCGGGGAAATTCTTCTTCAACTGCTCCATGGTGCTGCGAACTGCGGAGGAAAGTTGGAGGGCATTGGCGCCAGGCGTCTGAAAAATCGGCAGCGCGACAGCGGTCTTATTGTCCAGCAGCGAGCGCAGAGAATAGCTGTCGGCGCTGAGTTCAACGCGGCCAACATCTTTAAGGAGCGTTTTTTGGCCGTTGGGACCGGTCTTAAGCACGATCTGGCCGAATTCCTCGGCAGAAAGCAGCCGGCCTTTGGCATTGATCTGCAGCTCAAACGCGACTGGCCGCGAGACGGGTTGCTGGCCGACTGCGCCTGCGGCGACCTGGACGTTCTGTTCGCGCACAGCGGCCACCACGTCACTGGCTGTGAGGTTGCGGGCCGCGAGCTGGTCGGGGTTCAGCCACAGGCGCATGGCGTAATCGCCCGAACCAAAAACCTCGACATCACCCGCGCCGGGAATTCGGGCCAGCACGTCTTTAACCTGCAAGGTGGCATAATTGCGCAGATACACATCGTTGTAGCGCCCGTTTGGGGAAAAGAGATGCACCACCATCGTGAGGTCCGGCGATTGCTTTGTCGTCGTGACACCAAACTGCCGGACTTCCTCGGGCAACTTAGGCAAGGCCTGCGAGACCCTGTTCTGCACCTGCACCTGGGCCTTGTCTATGTCGGTGCCCAGCTTGAATGTAACCGTCAGCGTCATGACGCCATCCGGTGTTGCTTGAGAAAACATATAAAGCGAGTCTTCTACGCCATTGACCGCCTGCTCGAGCGGGGAGGCCACGGTTTCGGCAATTGTTTTGGGATTGGCGCCCGGATAATTGGCCCGAACGACAATGGTCGGCGGAACAACCTCGGGATATTCGCTAATCGGCAGCCGCCACATGGCCATCAAGCCGATGAGGAAAATGAGGGTCGAGAGCACCCCGGCGAAGATGGGCCGGCGGATGAAAAAATGTGAGAAGTTCATGCGGGAAACCCTTGAGTGTAATGGGAAGGGGGTTTACTGGGAGGACCGTGGGATGGTCCCCGGCCCTCTCCGCTCCCGAAGGGGAGAGGGGGAAGCATCGATAAGATGTAGATCATGTTAAGGACTCCTTACTAACGCGTGGCGAGGCTTCGGCCATTGTTGCCGGCCATTTCGGGTTGAGGGGCGACTGGCATCCCGGGGCGCACCCGTTGAAGTCCATTCACCACGATTTCTTCGGACCCTTGCAGGCCGGAACGGACGATGCGTTTGCCCTCGAATTCAGGCCCCAGCTTTACCGACTGGTATGCAACGGTGTTCGAGGATGTCAGCGTCAGCACAAATTTCTGAGCCTGGTCGGTGCCGATAGCGCGCTCTTCGACCAGCAGCGCCGGATAGCGCGCGCTGACCGGCACCCGGATTCGCGCAAAAAGACCCGGGACCAGCCGCCCATCGGGATTGGCAAAGACCGCGCGCAACAGGATGGTGCCGGTGTCAGAATCGAGACGGTTATCAAACGACTCGATGCAGCCGCGGTGCGGATAATTTGTCTCATCGGCGAGCTGTAATTCGACTGGGATTTTGCCGGCGCCATCGGTTTCCACCTTGTTGGCGCCCACCAGGGCGTTGAATTTCAGGAGCGAATTTTCATCGATGTCCGCATAAACATAGACAGGGTCCACGGACACAATCGTGGTGAGGAGGCTGGCGCCGCCCGCCAGGCCGCTGACGTAATTGCCTTCAGTCAGGAGCGCGCGGCTGACGCGCCCGTCGATAGGGGCCCGGACCTTGGTATATTCGAGGTCGAGTTTGGCCGTGTCGAGCGCCGCCTGGGCAGCGAGGAGGGCTGCCTTAGCCTCCTGATAGGCGGATTGGCGGGCGTCGGTTTCCTCGACTGAAACGGCTTTATTAGTCAGCAGTTGGGCAGCGCGGTCGGCCTCGCGGCGCGCATTATCGAGGCGAAACTTCGCCTCCTCGAACTCGGCCTGGCGCTGGTCGAAAGCCGCCTGGTGCCAGCGCGGATCGATTTCAAAGAGCACCTGGCCCTTTTTCACAAGCTGGCCTGATTGGAAGCGGACTTCCTGGATATAACCCGAGACGCGTGGCCGGACCTCGACCGCTCTCACCGGTTCGATGCGCCCGGTGAACTCGTCCTGCTCGACAATCTCTTTGCGTTCCACCGGCGCGACCGTCACCGCGGGCGGGGCGGGTTTTGGCAGGGGCGCCCTCTCTCCGCAACCGGCAACCAGCAGCAGGCTCAGGCCCGCGGTTAATGCCGAAAACTTCCGACCAGGTATAAGTCCAAATCTCATGATTGTGTGCTTCCAGAGTATGACGAATGAGAAGGGGCTTTCAGGACAGCATGGGGTCATTGCGCGGTCCAACCCCCATCCGCTGTCAGAGACAGGCCCGTAACGAACGAGGCTTTGTCCGATGAGAGCCAAAGCACGGCTTCAGCGATTTCTTCGGGACGCCCAAGGCGTCCAACGGGATGCATGCCGGCCAGTTGATTGAAAAAATCGGAACCCGGTCCGCCGGTGAAGCGATTAAGCATTGGGGTCTCGATGCCCCCGGGAGAGACCGCATTGACGCGAATGCCTTGTTTGGCATACTCGAGAGCCGCGGTCTTGGTCAGGCCCAGCACGGCGTGCTTGCTGGCCACGTAAACGCTTACACCGGGAAAGCCAACCAGGGCGCCGACGGAAGCATTGTTCACAATCGACCCGCCCCCGTTCTTGAGCATGGCGCCAATCTCGTGCTTCATGGCCAGCAGGACCCCCAGGACATTGATATCCATGACCGCCCTGTAGTTTGCGGCGGACTGCTCATGGGTCTGTTTTCCCACCTCGCCTTCGATCCCGGCGTTGTTAAAAGCGGCATCGAGCCGGCCATATTTGGAAACAGTGTCCGCCACCAATTTTTCCACTTCACCTTCGTTGGAGACGTCCGCTTTGATGAATTTCCCCTGTCCTCCAGCCTTCTCTATCAGCGCGACGGTTTCATAGCCTTCCGCCTCACGCCTGCCAGCGACCACCACTTTTGCCCCTGCGCGTGACAAGGCCAGGGCCGCAGCGCGCCCAATTCCGCTGGTTCCGCCGGTGACGAGGGCAACTTTGTCTTCCATTAATCGCTTCATAAAATCTTCCTGTTTGATTGTTCCCTTTGAGCCCAAGGCAAGCCCTATGCCAACCGCTAAAGGCGGAGCTAATGGTGAAGATAAGTAATTGCCAGTCAGAGTGATCCTAGACAAACACAGATAACCGCCCTCGGCGCGACATTAAGCATATCCGTCGTTTCCAACTTTTAAACGTCGCAAACAACGTTGCATCGTTGCCGCTAAGCCGGAAACATGAAGAAGGGAAACAGGAGGAAACGGAGATTTTTGAAGCACTTTTGTGGGGAACGGAGGCACAAACGGCGCCTCACGCTTCAGTGACCAGCTACAAGGGAGCCAAACAGAGTTTTGGTTTTCTGTTCGCGCCTCCATTTTCTCTGTTGCCTTCTGTTCAAACTGGCTGGTTACGGCTAAGGCACTATCGGTACGACTGGGTTCAAACCGCATAGCGTTGGGCGTCGGCGCGCTTGAAGACCAGGCCGAGTCCCGGATGGGACAAGTCCGGGGTAAGTTTGCCCTGGACCGGTTTAGCCGCGCCATCGAAAAACATTTCTTCAATGCGGTAGTGGTCATAGAAATATTCGATATTGAGGGCGCGTGCCAACGCGCAACAGGGATGGCGGTGAATGGAAGGGGCGGTGTGGGCGGAGAAGGGGGTCAAAAAGGCATCGCAGAGCGAGCCTGCGCGCATAAAGCCTGTGATGCCCGCACAACGAGTGGCGTCGGCCTGCAGCACATCCACAGCGCCTGCCTCCAACATGCGGCGGAAATAGAAAGAATCGTAGCCATACTCCCCGGCGCTAATCAGCATGGAGGCCGGAGCGCGGTCTCGCATCAGGCGCAGGCCGTGAAGATCATCCGAGGAGACGGGTTCCTCAAACCATCGAACTCCGCAGGCCTCGAAGTCTTTGGCCTGTAGCAGGGCCTGCTTGCGCGAGTAAGCGCCATTGGCATCGACGAACAATTCTGTGTCAGGCCCAATCGCCTCGCGCGCGGCGCGAATTCGAGCCAGGTCCTGGGCAGGGTCGCGGCCAATTTTCATTTTGACGGAGGGCAGTCCGCTTTGTGCCCAGCCGCCGAGTTGGTCGGTCAGGCGCGCGATAGAGTAGGAAGTAAATCCGCCGCTGCCATAAGCGGGAACGGCTGGGTGGACCTGGCCCAGGAGCTTGACCAAAGGCAGTTGGAGCAGGCGGGCCTTGAGGTCCCACAAGGCAATATCGACGGCGGCGATGGCCATGGAGGAGATGCCGGGCCGCCCAAGATTGCGCAGCGAGCAAACCATCAGTTCCCAGGCGCCGGGGATGTCCATGGCGTCGCGCCCGGCCACGAGCGTTTGGAGTTTTTCGCTGATCAACACAGCGGCGCTCTTGCTGGCGTAGGTAAAGCCCAGACCAACATCCGATCCCGCATAAGCCTCCACCAGCACCAACGTGGTGGAATCCCACTCCAAGGTCCCATCCGACTCAGGCCCATCGGTAGGGACCTGGAAGACCGCGACCTCGAACCGGTCGATTTTTGCATTCATGCTGTTGAACGCCCGATCGCGTCCGCGATTCTCTTGAGGTCCTGAACGAATCGGGCCATTTCCAGGCGTCGGGTCTCTTGGTCGGGGGCGCGCAGTTTAACAACAAACTGGCTTAAGAATCCCAAGGGGTTCTGCGGAGGGAAGCTCCCGGGGCGAGGGGCCGTCTTGAGGCCCGAGCCGCCGGCTCTCTCCGTCAGCCGCGGTCTTCGAAGCTCCTCCCAGAAGCTCCAGAACGTATGATTCCAGTTCCAGGGCGCGGTGGCGGGGGGTGTGGCTTGCCAAAACGCGCTGCATGGCGCGCGCAGCGAGGCGCCGTCGCTCGGTTTCGGTGGTGTCAATCAGGTACTGCAAGGCCTGGCTGGAGGAATGGGCGAGGAGGATTTCACGGCCAGGTTCGAAGTAAGTTTCGAGGCCAGGCCAGTAATCGCTGATGATTGGAGAGCCACAGGCGGCGGCTTGAAGGAGGCGCGCGCCGGGGGAAAAGCCGGTCTCGATCATATGGGCCCGGGTGATATTGAGGGTGAATTTCTGCGCATTATAAAAGGCACGGTGCTTGGCCGGCGGAATGTGGGTGCGGCGTTTCACATTCTTTGGCCAGCGAATGGAACGCGGGTACTGCGGCCCGGCGACGATAAAACGGCCCTTATTCCAGGCGCACGCCGGCCGCAACAGTAATTCATCCAAAGCAGGCTGCCGGTCCTCGCTGTAGGTACCCATGTAACCCAGGTCCCATTTCTTTGGCTGCGCCTGCGGGTAGTAGAGTTGCGGATCGACAGAGCAGTAGAGGGGGCGGGCCATAGGCGAGCCGTAACGGTTTGCTATCAGATCGAGAATTGGCCCGCCCGTTAAAGAGAGATACATCTGGTAGCGCGGGATGAGGGCCGTGGAGAGATAATCCAGGCTGCCCCGGAGGAGTTTGGCCAAAGTGACCGGAGTATCAATGTCGTAGAAGGCGGTGATGCCACGGGCCACGCGCGTGACCCACTCACCGATGGCCGCCCCTTCATGCACAAATGACCCAACAACCACCAAATCCGCGTTGCGAATGGCGGTCCCGAAGCGGTCCTTGAGTTGCTTAAAGGTCGAGTAGAGGGCGAGCCGGCAGTAAGGCGGATTGGGCAGGTCGCGGATGAAGGCGCGCCACTCCGAATCGCGTTCGAGGAACAGGACCCGGTGCCCGCGTGCGGCAAGTTCCTGGACCAAGCCGCGGTAGATCGTGGCATGCCCATTGCCCCGGCAGGAGGTGATGGATAATCCCAGGATGATTATTTCGAGGGGCCGAGGGCTGATCTGGGCTTCGGTGTTGGCTTGCGGCATTTCGCCGGCGTAGGCCAATGGCAAGGTGGCCAGGCGGTTACGGATGAGGCTTGAGTTCTGGATGAGGGGATTGGAGTTCATATTATCGCGGCTCCGGCAAGGTGGCCGGAGAGCACATTTTCGAGCTGTTCTGCGTGTTGCGTGTACGTGTGTTGAGTCTGCCCCCGCAGCGGCCAGGGCGCCATAGGGACAGCCCCTCCCGGGAACCCCTGATTAGACCCCACTAGCCCGCAGGGCGGCACGCTGCGTCTATTTATTTGCACTTGGAAGGTGGAGCGGCCCGCGCGATTAAGTGGCCGGCTCGAAGACCGGTCTTCCTGATGCCTGGCTTTGGGCCACTGCCCGCCTTCGGGATACTAAGCCTCGCCAACATGAAATGCGATTTCTTCGTGATCGAGCTGGTTCTGGGTTGACACGGGGGTAATGAAGCAAGCGCCTGCTTGATCGACGAATATACGACCGATTCAAACAGGAGATTGCGGCCGCCGACGTTTGCAAGCTCCTTCGCGACGGGTACCGCATCGCTGTTGGTAGATGAGGCGGCGGCGGTCATAAACGCGCGTCCGGTCGTGAGGACGAGTTGTCCGAATCCCAAGACCTCGTCCACAAGGTCAGGGGTGGTCATCGCCTGCCGGACAGCTTCGTCGTTTTCCACGTAGCGGCCGGCGTAGTCGCTCGGGGTGGGGTGTGGCGTAAAACTCTGAGATGACCTGAATCCGGGTGGTGGCAGGCGGAAATCCATAGTCTGCAGGGTCCACCCTGCCGGTAATCACAACATCCTGCTGAAACGACCCGCGCTCCAGGGTGAAAACGACGTCGGCGCAAACTCCTTGGAATGCATTAGGGAAAATGATAGTGTTGCTGCTGACGAGCGTCCCCGAGCAGTCCGTTATGTTGCCGATTACGGCAAAACCGCCGCCGGCAGAATCGTAAAGCGCGATGGCGACCGGGGTGCACTGAAAAGCGTTGGCTTGATCTGCGCTTGGGTCGCCAACGATTACCGCCGCTGGCGTGTTCAGGTTCGAGGCGATTCGCACGCTATGCTGCACACGGGTGGCGACAAAGGCATCCCCAGCCGGTGTTGCCTCGAAAGTGGCATCGCTCGGGCTCCATTGGGAACCAGCCCAGTAATTCATGCCCGAAGCGATTTCGACTACCCGATGGTGTCGCGAAGCCGCGCTAGTCGTGCCTGAGCCAAGGCGCCACACGCGGTAGTCGGGACCTATCTCATCCGGAGGGGCGGTTCCCTGGTTTGAGGTATTTGAATTCTGGACAGCACCCGCGTTTGAAGCTTGCAGGGCCGCGAGCACGCGCTTCTGGTGCACATTGTAAATAGCACTTGCGTGGGTGGGGCCTCCGAGCGCTCTCCAAACGGGCTGGGTTGGCGGGGCTGATGGGGTTTGGCCACATGCTGCTGCCAGCCCACCAAGCGAAAGAGCGGCTCCGCACACGAGCCATTGGGAAGAGGTTTTAGTGATCGAGAAAACCCCGTTGCTCACACTCACACGTGGTCTGCTGCTCCGTATCGCTCGAGGAGTTC